>NZ_KB892156.1:122545-242124 GCF_000373665.1 Streptomyces sp. BoleA5 | reverse complement strand
TACGTACGCGGCTGGGTCCCGGACTACCCCGACCCGGACAACTTCACCGCCCCCTTCTTCGGCGACGGCAACGTCCTGGGCAACAACTACGTCAACAAGAAGATCACCGGCGAGCTGCTCCCGCGCACCGCCGCCGAGGCCGGCCGCGCCGCCACCTCCGCCGACTTCGAGGAACTGCAGAACATGGTCGCGGACGACGTGCCGATCATCCCGCTGTGGCAGGGCAAGCAGTACGTCGTGTCCCGGGACAACATCAACGGCCTGGAATGGACCCTCGACCCCTCCACCGTCTTCCGCTTCTGGGAGATCCAGAAGGGCGCCTCGACCTCCTAGCCGGCCCCGACGCGACGCACCACGCCCCGGGACGCTACTGCGCTCCGGGGCGCACCAGTCCGCTCTCGTACGCGTACACCGCCGCCTGCACCCGGTCGCGCAGCGCCAGCTTCGTCAGCACATGACCCACATGGGTCTTCACCGTCGTCTCGCTCACGAACAGCTCCGCGGCGATCTCCGCGTTCGACATGCCGCGCGCCACCAGCTTCAGCACCTCGACCTCCCGGTCGGTCAGGGTGTGCAGCGCCTGCGGCACCGGCTCCTCGCCCGACGGCAGCCGCCCCGCGTACTTGTCCAGCAGCCGCCGCGTGATGCTCGGCGCGAGCATCGCCTCACCGGCCGCGACCACCCGGATCGCCTGCACCAGCTCGTGCGCCGGGGCGTCCTTCAGCAGGAAGCCGCTCGCGCCCGCGCGCAGCGCCTCCACCACGTACTCGTCGAGATCGAACGTGGTCAGCACCAGCACCTTCGCCGGACCGTCCCGTCCCGGCCCGGTGATCTGCCGGGTCGCCTCCACCCCGTCCATCCGCGGCATGCGGATGTCCATCAGCACCACATCGGGCTGCAGCACCCGCACCTGCTCCAGGGCCTGCTGGCCGTCCCCCGCCTCGCCGACCACCGCCAGGTCGCCCTCGGCCTCCAGGATCATCCGGAAGCCCGTGCGCAGCAGCGGCTGGTCGTCCACCAACAGGACGCGAATAGCCACAAGATCTCCTTCGCCCTCAGGACTCCCCATTCTTCCCCACGACGGGCAGCGGATACGGTGGGGGAGTCCCCCCGAAGGAGGGGCACACCGCCTGGTGGTCGCACCAGTCGCACAGCCGGCTCGGCCGCGGCCGCCAGTCACCCGATTCCGTGGCCCGCCTGATCGCCTCCCACAGCGCCTCCAGCTTCCGGCCCACCGCCCGCAGCTCACCCTCCGACGGGTCGTACGTCAGCACCTCGCCGCTGCCCAGGTAGACCAACTGCAGCCGGCGAGGCACCACCCCCCGCAGCCGCCACAGCACCAACGCGTAGAACTTCATCTGGAACAGCGCCTCGTCCGCGTACTCAGGCCGCGGCGCCTTGCCGGTCTTGTAGTCCACCACCCGCAGGTCACCCGAGGCCGCCGCGACGTCCAGACGGTCGATGTACCCGCGCAGCGTCAGCCCCGACTCCAGCTCCGTCTCCACGTACAGCTCACGCTCGGCCGGCTCCAGCCGCGTGGGATCCTCCAGCGAGAACCACCGCTCGACCAGCCGGGCCGCCTCCTCCAGCCACTGCGCCAGCCCCTGACCGTCCTCCGCGGCGAACAGCTCCGACAGCTCCGGGCGCTCCTCCAGCAGCCGCTGCCACTGCCCCGGCACCATCGCCCGCGCCCGGTCCGCCGTCCGCTCCGCCGCCGGCACGTCGAAGAGGCGCTCCAGCACCGCGTGCACCACCGTGCCCCGCGTCGCGGCCTGGCTCGGCTTCTCCGGCAGCTTGTCGATCACCCGCAGCCGGTACAGCAGCGGGCAGCGCATGAAGTCGGCCGCGCGCGACGGCGACAGGGAGGACGGCGGCCTCGGAGGAACGGCTTCGGTGGTGGTGCCCATGGCAGGACCCTACGGGGTGGCGCCGACAGCCGGTGTCGGGTCCCCGCAACCGGGCAATACCATCGACGTCGGAGCGTCAGCGACACGAGGGGAACCAGTGAGCGAGAGCCAGCAGCCGCCGCCGGGCGGCGAGAGGACTCCCGGACCCGACGACGGGCCCGCCAAACGTCCCCCGGGACCCGGCGGCGGCATCCTCATGGGCCGCTTCTTCGGCGTGCCCGTCTACGTCGCGCCCAGCTGGTTCCTCGTCGCCGCCCTCATCACCTGGGTGTTCGGCGGACAGCTCGACCGCGTCCTGCCCGAGCTCGGCGGCGCCCGCTACCTCGTCTCGCTCTTCTTCGCGGTCGCCTTCTACGCCTCCGTGCTCGTCCACGAACTCGCCCACACCGTGGCCGCCCTCCGCTTCCAGCTCCCCGTACGCCGCATCCAGCTGCAGTTCTTCGGCGGCGTCTCCGAGATCGAGAAGGAGTCCGAGACCCCCGGCCGCGAATTCGTCCTCGCCTTCGTCGGCCCCCTGCTCTCCCTCGTCCTCGCCGGGGTCTTCTACCTCGGCATGTACGGCGTCGACCCCGACACCGTCCCCGGCGTCCTGCTCGCCGGACTCATGATCAGCAACCTGCTCGTGGCCGTCTTCAACCTCCTGCCCGGCCTCCCGCTCGACGGCGGCCGGATGCTCCGCGCCGTCATCTGGAAGATCAGCGGCAGGGCCATGACCGGCACCGTCGCCGCCGCCTGGACCGGCCGGGCCCTGGCCATCGCCGTCCTCGTCGGCCTGCCCCTGCTCTCGTACGCGGGCGGCATGAGCGACGGCGGCGACGGCGCCACCGGCTTCGACTCCCTCACCGACGCCCTGCTCGCGGCCATCCTCGCCGCCATCATCTGGACCGGCGCCGGCAACAGCCTGCGCATGGCGCGGCTGCGCGAGCACCTGCCCGAACTCCAGGCCCGTGCGCTCACCCGGCGCGCCCTGCCCGTCGCCTCCGACACCCCGCTGTCCGAGGCCCTGCGCCGCGCCAACGAGGCCGGCGCCCGCGCCCTCGTGGTCGTCGACGGCCAGGGCACCCCCACCGCCCTGGTCCGCGAGGCCGCCATCGTCGGCGTCCCCGAGCACCGCCGCCCCTGGGTCGCCGTCTCCGGCCTCGCCCAGGACCTCAAGCCCGGCATGAAGCTCTCCGCCGAACTCGCCGGCGAGGACCTCCTGGACACCCTGCGCGCCACCCCCGCCACCGAGTACCTCGTCGTCGAGAACTCCGGCGAGGTCTACGGCGTCCTGTCCACCGCCGACGTCGAGAAGGCCTTCCTCGCCGCCATGGCCAGACCTTCTTAGGGCTCGGTTCGCCTCCGGGGCGCTCCAGACGGTGTCGACGGTCGACCGTGCTCGGTCACTCGTTCCTCGCGACCTCCGCGCGCGCTCTCCACTCTCGACACCGTCCGCGCCCCTTCGGCTCACTCGCCGAGGCGGCCCTCCCACGGGCGCACCGGAACAAGCCGCATGGACGGCTGCCTCGCTACGGTGCGGCCGGACGGCGCGCAAGTGTGGCCCGGCGAGTGAGCCGAAGGGGCGCGCGCCTGTCGAAAGGGAGTGGGGGCACCTCCCAGCGGTAGCCGGGGGAGCGCGCAGGCTCCGAGGAACGAGGAGCCGAGCACGGTCGACCGTCGACAGGCGCAGAGGGCGCCCCGGAGGCGAACCGAGCCTCAAAGAGGGGAGCGCCCCGGAGGCGAACCGAGCCCCAAAAAAACACCGGTAGGCTTGTCCGCATGTCCGAACCGACCGGTGCCGCCCGCCGACGCGGGCCCTTCAAGGTCGGGGACCAGGTCCAGCTCACCGATCCCAAGGGACGCCACTACACGTTCACGCTCGAGGCCGGGAAGAACTTCCACACCCACAAGGGTTCCTTCCCCCACGACGAGCTGATCGGCGCCCCCGAGGGCAGTGTTGTCCGAACCACGGGAAACGTCGCCTACCTCGCGCTGCGCCCCCTGCTCCCCGACTACGTCCTGTCCATGCCCCGCGGCGCCGCCGTGGTCTACCCCAAGGACGCGGGGCAGATCCTGTCGATGGCCGACATCTTCCCCGGCGCACGCGTCGTGGAGGCAGGCGTCGGCTCCGGCTCGCTCAGCATGTTCCTGCTGCGCGCCGTCGGCGACCAGGGGATGCTGCACTCCTACGAGCGCCGCGCCGACTTCGCCGAGATCGCCACCCAGAACGTCGAACGGTACTTCGGCGGCCCGCACCCCGCGTGGCAGCTCACCGTCGGCGACCTGCAGGACAACCTCAGCGACACCGAGGTCGACCGGGTCATCCTCGACATGCTCGCCCCCTGGGAGTGCCTGGAGGCCGTCTCCAAGGCGCTGGTCCCCGGCGGCATCCTCTGCGCCTATGTGGCGACCACCACCCAGCTCGCCCGCACCGTCGAGGCGATCCGCGAGCACGGCACGTTCAACGAGCCGTCCGCCTGGGAGACGATGGTCCGCACCTGGCACATCGAGGGCCTGGCCGTTCGCCCCGACCACCGCATGATCGGGCACACCGGGTTCCTGCTCACCGCCCGCCGTCTCGCCGACGGCGTCGAGCCCCCCATGCGGCGCAGGCGCCCGGCGCCCGGCGCGTACGGCGAGGACTACACCGGCCCGGGCGGCGGCAAGCCGGCCACCGGCGGAGCGTAACCACCCGACCCCGAAGCGCCGTCGCCGGACCCCCGGCGGCGGCGCTTCGTCACACCCCGTGGACATCTCCCGAAACACGGGCCCCGGTCGTACCAACTGACTGTGACCTGTGGCACGATGCTGGCCACCCCGCTCGACCAACTCCACAGGAGACAGGCGCGTGCAGCCATCCGCAGGGCCGGCCCTCCCGCACACCCGAGCCCGCTCGGTGCACTGGATCACGACCGCCGCGGTGATCGCCGCCGTCATAGGCAGCGCCGCACTCGTGCAGCCCGCCGGCGCCTCCACGGGCAGGCCCGCCGCCGACGCCAAGGCCGCCGAGCCCCCGTCCGCCGCCGTCACGCCCCCGGACCCCGGCGCCGCCCACTTCCCCCTGGAATGCGCCGGCGCCCCCGTGGACGTCGTGGACCGGGCCTCGGCGGACCTCGACGGGGACGGCCGCCCCGAGACCGTCGCCGTCGCCCGCTGCCACTCCGGGAGCGGCACCCCGCCCAGTGGCCTGTACGTGCTGTCGGCCGATCCGGCCGCCGCCGCCCCCCGCATCGTCGAGACGCTCGTCGACCCCAAGGAGCAGCGCAGCTTCAAGGGGCTGCGCATCGACGGCCGTACCGTACGGGCCACCGTCCTCGGCTACTCCACCGACGACGTGCCCCGATGCTGCCCGGACCAGCAGCGCGACTACAGCTGGGAATGGCGGTCCGGCACCTACTACGAGATCCCCGGACCGCTCGCGAACAGCGTGTGACAGATCACTCCGCGTCGGGTCCGTACAGCTCTACACTGTCCGAAACCCGACGCACGTGAATGCAGTCGCCAGGGCAGTCCCTGGCCGAATCCACCACATCGGTCAACAGCGGCAGCGGAACCGGGACGGTCGCCCCGGGTGCCTGACGGAGTTCGGCGTCCTCGCCCTTCACATAGGCGAGCCCGTCGATGTCCAGCTCGAAGACCTCGGGCGCGTACTGCACACAGATGCCGTCCCCGGTGCACAGGTCCTGATCGATCCAGACCTCAAGCGCCTCGACGACTTCGTTGCTCACCGGTACCTCGCCTGCCGTTCATCGTTCGGGAAGGGACAGCCCTTGACGGGCGTTGACCGAACCGACGATACAACCGGCCGCTTTCGGATGGTGATGGCTGGGTATCTCCCTGGCGGGAGGACGTGCGCAAGGGTGAAGATCGGACACACCCAGGACGTCTTTGTGATCTAGGGGTTTCAACCCCTACTGGCCCAGGTAGGGTCTGGAAGCGTCCAGCTCCCCTTGGAGGAGGTGAGGACCGTGGCGGCCCACGACGACGACATCAACCGTGGCGGCCGACCCGCTCGTGGATCGGAAGACCCCATGAGCCAGGTCGCCTTTCTTGAGCAGGAGATCGCCGTCCTGCGACGTAAGCTCGCCGACTCTCCGCGGCACACGAGGATTCTCGAGGAGCGGATCGTCGAGCTGCAGACCAACCTGGCAGGCGTGTCCGCTCAGAACGAGCGGCTGGCGAACACCCTCCGCGAGGCCCGCGACCAGATCGTGGCCCTCAAGGAGGAAGTGGACCGGCTCGCACAGCCCCCTGCCGGATTCGGTGTGTTCCTGCAGGCGAACGAGGACGGAACGGCGGACATCTTCACCGGCGGCCGCAAGCTGCGCGTGAACGTCAGCCCCTCCGTCGAGCTGGACGACCTCCGGCGCGGCCAGGAAGTCATGCTCAACGAGGCGCTCAACGTGGTCGAGGCCATGGAGTTCGAGCGCATCGGAGACATCGTCACCCTCAAGGAGATCCTCGAGGACGGCGAGCGGGCCCTGGTCATCGGGCACACGGACGAGGAGCGGGTGGTGCGGCTCGCCGAGCCGCTGCTGGACGGCACCCTCCGCGCCGGCGACGCGCTGCTGCTCGAACCGCGCTCCGGATACGTCTACGAACGGGTCCCCAAGAGCGAGGTCGAAGAGCTCGTCCTCGAAGAGGTCCCCGACATCGACTACCGCCAGATCGGCGGCCTCAGCAACCAGATCGAGCAGATCCGCGACGCCGTCGAACTGCCCTACCTGCACGCCGAGCTGTTCAAGGAGTACGAGCTCCGCCCGCCCAAGGGCGTGCTCCTCTACGGCCCCCCCGGCTGCGGCAAGACACTCATCGCCAAGGCCGTCGCCAACTCCCTTGCGAAGAAGGTCGCCGAGGTCACCGGGCAGCCCCAGGGCAAGAGCTACTTCCTGAACATCAAGGGCCCCGAGCTGCTCAACAAGTACGTCGGCGAGACCGAGCGGCAGATCCGCCTGGTCTTCCAGCGTGCCCGCGAGAAGGCCAGCGAGGGCACCCCCGTCATCGTCTTCTTCGACGAGATGGAGTCCCTCTTCCGCACCCGCGGCTCCGGCGTCAGCTCGGACGTGGAGAACACCATCGTCCCCCAGCTGCTCGCCGAGATCGACGGCGTCGAGGGCCTGGAGAACGTCATCGTCATCGGCGCCTCCAACCGCGAGGACATGATCGACCCCGCGATCCTGCGGCCCGGCCGCCTGGACGTGAAGATCAAGATCGAGCGGCCGGACGCCGAAGCGGCCAAGGACATCTTCTCCAAGTACCTCGTGACGACCCTCCCGCTGCACGGCGAGGACCTCTCCGAACACGGCGGGTCGCCCGGAGCCACCGTCGAGGCCATGATCCAGTCCGTGGTCGAGCGCATGTACTCCGAGTCCGAGGAGAACCGCTTCCTGGAGGTCACCTACGCCAACGGTGACAAGGAAGTCCTCTACTTCAAGGACTTCAACTCCGGCGCCATGATCCAGAACATCGTGGACCGGGCCAAGAAGATGGCGATCAAGGCCTTCCTCGACCACAACCAGCGCGGTCTGCGCGTCTCCCACCTGCTCGCCGCGTGCGTCGACGAGTTCAAGGAGAACGAGGACCTGCCCAACACCACCAACCCGGACGACTGGGCCCGCATCTCCGGCAAGAAGGGCGAGCGGATCGTGTTCATCCGCACCCTCGTCACCGGAAAGCAGGGTGCCGACACCGGTCGCTCCATCGACACCGTCGCCAACACGGGTCAATACCTGTAACACGCGACCACCCTCCGGCTGCGGGTGCCCACGCAGGGGCACCCGCAGCCGGAGCATTTCACCCGGCATCACCCAGGAAAGCGCGTAATGATCTCCCCACCACCGCCATCGCGTTCTAGGCTCAGCGGTACCGCACGAGGGCCGATCGCGAAGCGGTACTTGAGCGACCGGCCCAGCACGGGCCGCAGCCGGGCAAGGAGGGCCGCATGACCGTACGGCGAGTAATGGGCATCGAGACGGAGTACGGGATCTCCGTCCCGGGCCACCCGAACGCCAATGCCATGCTCACCTCGTCCCAGGTCGTCAACGCCTACGCGGCGGCGATGCACCGGGCGCGCCGCGCCCGCTGGGACTTCGAGGAGGAGAACCCACTGCGGGACGCCCGCGGCTTCGACCTCGCCCGCGAGGCCGCGGACACCAGCCAGCTCACCGACGAGGACATCGGCCTGGCCAATGTCATCCTCACCAACGGAGCCCGGCTCTACGTCGACCACGCCCACCCCGAGTACAGCGCCCCGGAGGTCACCAACCCCCGCGACGCCGTCCTGTGGGACAAGGCCGGCGAGCGCATCATGGCCGAGGCCGCCGAGCGCGCCGCCCAGCTCCCCGGCGCCCAGCCGATCCACCTGTACAAGAACAACACCGACAACAAGGGCGCGTCCTACGGCACCCACGAGAACTACCTGATGAAGCGGGAGACCCCCTTCTCGGACATCGTGCGCCACCTCACGCCCTTCTTCGTCTGCCGCCAGGTCGTCACCGGCGCCGGCCGCGTCGGAATCGGCCAGGACGGCCACGACCACGGCTTCCAGATCAGCCAGCGCGCCGACTACTTCGAGGTCGAGGTCGGTCTCGAGACCACCCTCAAGCGCCCCATCATCAACACCCGCGACGAGCCCCACGCCGACGCCGAGAAGTACCGCCGGCTGCACGTCATCATCGGCGACGCGAACCTGTCCGAGATCTCCACCTACCTCAAGCTCGGCACCACCGCCCTCGTGCTGTCGATGATCGAGGACGGCTTCATCAACGTCGACCTCGCCGTCGACCAGCCCGTACGCACCCTCCACCAGGTCAGCCACGACCCCACACTGCGACGCCTCGTCACGCTGCGCAGCGGCCGGACGCTGACCGCCGTCCAGCTCCAGATGGAGTACTGCGAGCTGGCCCGCAAGTACGTCGAGGACCGTTTCGGCACCGACGCCGACGACCAGACCAAGGACGTCCTCGGACGCTGGGAGGACGTGCTCAACCGCCTCGAGGGCGATCCCATGAGCCTCGCCGGCGAACTGGACTGGATCGCCAAGCGCGAGCTCCTCGAGGGCTACCGGCGCCGCGACTCCCTGGACTGGGACGCCGCCCGCCTCCATCTCGTCGACCTCCAGTACGCGGACGTACGCCCCGAGAAGGGCCTCTACAACCGCCTGGAGGCCCGTGGCCGCATCCAGCGGCTGGTGACCGAGGAGGAGGTGTCGCGGGCCGTGAGCAAGCCCCCGGAGGACACCCGCGCCTACTTCCGCGGCCGCTGCCTGGAGCAGTACGCGGACGACGTCGCGGCGGCCTCCTGGGACTCCGTGATCTTCGACCTCCCCGGCCGGGACTCCCTGCAGCGCGTCCCCACGCTGGAGCCGCTGCGGGGCACCCGCAACCACGTCAAGGAGCTGCTGGACCGCTGCCGCACGGCCGAGGAGCTGGTGCGGATCCTGTCGGGCGGCTGAGCAGGGCTGAAATCCGTCCGAACCGGGAATCATCGGGGTGGCCCCCGGACGTTGGGCAATACCGGGGGCCGAAGTCAGACCCTCCTTGTAGGGTCTGATCTTGTAGGACATGGACACCGAGCGGGGTGAGGGACACATGGCTACCAAGGACACCGGCGGCGGGCAGCAGAAGGCCACGCGTTCGACCGAGGAGGTCGAGGAGACCGCGCAGGACGCGCAGGGCGCCTCCGACCTCAAGGAGCGGCAGGAGAAGCTGTCGGACGACGTGGACTCCGTGCTGGACGAGATCGATGACGTCCTCGAAGAGAATGCCGAGGACTTCGTACGTTCGTTCGTACAGAAGGGCGGAGAGTAGATCAACTTGGACGCGCCGGAAAAGCAGTGCCGCGACTGCGGCGAAGCGAAAGCGGCATCGGATTTCTGGCGGTCCAAGTCTTCGCCCGACGGACTGTCGTACTACTGCAAGCCGTGCGGCAGCCGCCGCAACGCGGCAACGGCGCGACGGCGTGCGGAACGGGAGGGGCGTACGACGCGCCCCTCCCGCGGTCCGCGTGAGGCCGTTCCCGAGGGTCACCAGCGATGCCCGGACTGTGAGCAGGTTCTGCCGCTCACGGCCTTCCCCCGAAACCGCAACACCAAATCCGGCTTCGCCACCTACTGCAAACCGTGTCAGAACGCGAGGTCCCGTGAGTCCCGGGACCGGTTGCACGGCGGTAGCCGGCACTACCACCTGAAGCGGCGCTACGGTCTCGGAGCCGACGACGTCGAAGCGAAGATCAAGGAGCAGTTCGGAATCTGTCCGATCTGCCTAACTCCCGGCCCGCAGCATGTGGATCACGATCACCGTACGGGTAAGGTGCGATCAGTGCTCTGCTTCAACTGCAACGGCGGTCTGGGGCAGTTTAAGGACAACCCAGAACTGCTGCGTCGTGCAGCGGACTACCTGGAAGGAAACGTGTGGAAGCCAACACTCGTAGCACCGGGCGTCTACCAGCTGCCTTCCTGACGCCTGGCTCGTCCTCGTTCGTGGACTTCCTGGGGGCGCACGCGCCGGACATGCTCCCGGGCAATCGCACCCTGCCCGCCGTGAAGGGGGCCGTCGAGCTGCCGCACGGGACGACGATCGTGGCCGCGGCCTTCGCCGGCGGCGTGGTGCTCGCCGGTGACCGGCGGGCCACGATGGGCAACGTCATCGCGCAGCGGGACATCGAGAAGGTGTTCCCGGCCGACGAGTACTCGGCGGTCGGCATCGCGGGCACGGCGGGCCTGGCGGTGGAGATGGTTAGGCTGTTCCAGCTGGAGCTGGAGCACTACGAGAAGATCGAGGGCGCCACGCTCTCGCTGGAGGGCAAGGCGAACCGCCTGTCGACCATGATCCGGGGGAACCTGGGGATGGCGCTGCAGGGGCTGGCGGTGGTGCCGCTGTTCGCCGGTTACGACACGGACCGGGAGAAGGGGCGGATCTTCTCCTACGACGTGACGGGCGGTCGTTCCGAGGAGCACGGCTTCGCGGCGACGGGTTCGGGTTCGGTGTTCGCGCGGGGTTCGATGAAGAAGCTGTACAAGCCGGATCTCACGGAGTCGCAGGCGACGACGCTGGTGGTCCAGGCGCTGTACGACGCGGCGGACGACGACTCGGCGACCGGTGGCCCGGATCTGGGGCGGCGGATCTATCCGATCGTCACGGTCATCACCGACGAGGGCTTCCGCAAGCTGACCGAGGCCGAGTCGTCGGAGATCGTCCGGGCCGTCCACGAGCGGCGGCTGGAGCTGCCGGACGGCCCGCGGGCCGAGCTGCTCTGACCGGTCGCCCGAGATGCACTCGCTACTGACAGAAAGGGACGGATAGCCGGTGTCGACGCCGTTCTATGTCTCACCCCAGCAGGCCATGGCCGACCGTGCCGAGTTCGCCCGCAAGGGCATCGCGCGCGGGCGCAGCGTCGTCGTGCTGCAGTACACCGACGGCATCGTCTTCATCGCCGAGAACCCGTCCCGCGCCCTGCACAAGGTCAGCGAGATCTACGACCGGATCGCGTTCGCGGCGGTGGGCAAGTACAACGAGTTCGAGAACCTGCGGATCGGCGGGGTGCGTTACGCCGATCTGCGGGGTTACACCTATGACCGGGACGACGTGACCGCGCGTGGTCTGGCGAACGTGTACGCGCAGACGCTGGGCACGATCTTCTCGAGTGTGGGGGAGAAGCCGTACGAGGTGGAGCTGATCGTCGCGGAGGTGGGTGCGGACTCCTCGGAGGACCAGATCTACCGGTTGCCGCACGACGGTTCGATCGTGGACGAGCACGGTGCGGTGGCGGTCGGTGGCAACTCGGACCAGATCGGCAGTTACCTGGATCAGCGGCACCGTGACGGTATGACGCTGGCGGAGGCGCTGAAGCTGGCGGTGGAGTCGCTGAGCCGGGACAGCAACGGCAGTGACCGGCAGCTGACGGCGGAGCAGTTGGAGGTCGCGGTGCTGGACCGTACGCGGCCGCAGCAGCGCAAGTTCAAGCGGATCCTGGGCCGGCAGTTGTCGCGGTTGCTGGAGGGGGAGGGGGCGGCGCCGTCGGTGGAGAAGGCGGAGAAGCCCGCTGCGCCGGCTGCTCCGGCCGAGGGGGACGACGATCTTCCGGAGCTCGACGAGGACGTGTGACGGGCTGAGGCCCGCTTCCGACGCCCCGGTCGCCTTTTCGGCGGCCGGGGCGTCGGTCGTTTCAGGGGTGGCGCGGTGGGGCTGTGGAGCCGCGTACGACGAGCCGGACGGGGAGTTCGGTGCCGGTGGCGGGGCGGTCGGCGAGGGTGTCGAGGAGTGCGGTCATGCCCTGGGCGCCGACGGCGTCGGCGGGGAGGGCGACGGTGGTGAGTTCGGGTTCGACGGCGGTGGCGAGGGCGGAGTCGTCGTAGCCGGTGACGGAGACGTCGTCGGGGACGCGGAGTCCGTGGCCGCGCAGTGCCTTGCAGGCGCCGACGGCGAGGACGTCGTCGTCGCAGATCAGGGCGGTGGGGGGTGGGCCGGGGCGGGCGAGGAGGCGTTCGGTGGCCCGGCGGGCGTCCTGGTAGGTGAGGGGGGAGCGTTCGGTGGGCGGTGTGGTGCCGAGGGCGCCGGCGAGGGAGTGGGCGCGTTCGCGGAAGGTCCAGGTGTCGATGTCTGCGGCGAGGTGGGCGATGCCGCCGGGGTGGTGGCCGAGGCCGAGGACGTGCCGGGTGATCTGGTGCATGCCGTCGGCGATGGCGAGGTTGACGGTGGCGGCGGGGCCGGGTTCCGCGGGGTCGGCGTCGAGCATGACGAGGGGGAGTCCGCCGTCACCGATGGCGGCGAGGGCGTCGGCGGCCATGGAGGAGGCGATCACGCCGTCGAGGGCTGCGCGGGCGGAGCCGAAGGGGTCGCGGGCGGGGCCCACGCCTTCGGGGGAGGGGTAGAGGACGACGCCGAAGCCGTGGTCGTCGGCGACGCGGGCGGCGCCGGTGTAGACGCGGGCGAAGTACTCGTTGGTGAGGGTGGGTACGACCAGGAGCGCGGTGCGGGTGCGGCCGAGGCGGAGGTTGCGGGCGGCGAGGTTGGGCCGGTAGCCGAGGTCGCGTGCGGCGGTGCGGACGGTGTCGGCGGTGCGTTCGGAGACGCGGCCACGCCATTTGTCGCCGAGGACGAGGGAGACGGTGGCCTGGGAGACGCCGGCGGCGCGTGCGACGTCGCGTGAGGTCGGGCGCGCTGTGTCGGTCACCGTGGGGCCTCTCTCGGGGGGTCGGGGGTGTGGGCGCGGGGTTGTGCGCTGGACCGGTGGACTGGGCTCATGGTACGTATGACCCACGGCGTTATACGTACAACCTCCGAAGGGGCGGGCATGGGGACCGGTTACGCGGACCTGTTGCGGGCCGGGCACGCGGTGCGGCTGCTGACCGGCACGCTGGTCGGCCGGCTGCCGAACGCGACGGCGGCCCTGGGCATCGTGCTGCTCACGCGGGCGCAGGGCGGCGACTTCGCCCTCGCGGGGGCGCTGTCGGCCGTCTACGGCCTCGCCAACGCCGTGGGGCAGCCGCTGCTGGGCCGGGCGGTGGACCGTCTGGGGCAGCCGAGGGTGATGTTCCCGGCGGCGGTGGCCTCGGCCGGGGGCATGGCCGTCTTCGCGCTCTGCGGGCCCCGTCCGCTGCCCCTGGCGTACGCCGCGATGCTCGTGGCGGGTTTCTTCACCCCGCCCCTGGAGGGCGGGCTGCGGGCGCTGTGGCCGGGGGTGCTGAAGCGGGAGGACCGCATCCATGCCGCCTACGCGCTGGACGCCGCCGCCCAGGAGGTCATGTTCGCGGTCGGGCCGCTGCTGGTGACGCTGCTGGTGGCGGCGTTCTCGGAGACGGCGGCGCTGCTGTGGATCGCGGGGGTCGGTGTGGCGGGGGCGCTGAGCGTGGTCACCTCGCCGCCGTCGCGGGCGTGGCGAGCGCAGCCGCGCACCCCGGACTGGCTGGGGCCGCTGCGCGCGCCGGGGCTGCGGGCGCTGGTCGGTTCGTTCTTCTTCGTGGGGCTGGCGCTGGGCTCGATCGCGGTGGCGGCGGTGGCGTACGCGGACGGGCACGGGGGCGGGACGGTCTCCAGCTATGTGCTGTCGGGGATCGGCGCCGGGGCGCTGGCGGGCGGGGTGTTCTACGGCGCGCGGCAGTGGGCGGGGGTCCCCGAGCGGCGGCTGCGGGTGCTGGTGGCGGGGCTCGCCGTGGGGTACCTGCCGCTGGCGCTGGTGCCGGGTGTCCCGCTGATGTGCGGTCTGGCGGTGCTGGCGGGCCTGTTCCTGGCCCCCGCGCTGGCCTGCGCGTTCGTGGTGGTCGACCGGCACGCCCCGGTGGGCACGGTGACGGAGGCGTTCTCATGGATCGTCACCACGTTCGGGGTGGGCGCGGCGCTCGGCACGGCGGTCGCGGGACCGGCCGCGCAGTACGGCGGGGCCGCGGCGGCCTTCGGTGTGGCGGGGGCCGGCGGGGTGGTGGCGCTGGCCGTGCTCCTGGCCTGTGGGCGATACCTCAAGCCCCCGGAGCCGGCAACCGGGACGGAAAAAGATCGAATCGCCGTGGTCGAACCCGGTTTGAGGTCCACGCATCAGGCGTAAGGTCTCTTCATGGACCGCCGCATTTTCGGGCTGGAGAACGAGTACGGCGTCACGTGCACGTTCAGGGGACAGCGGCGTCTGTCCCCGGACGAGGTGGCGCGGTACCTCTTCCGCCGTGTCGTGTCATGGGGTCGCAGCAGCAACGTCTTCCTTCGCAATGGCGCCCGTCTCTACCTCGACGTGGGTTCGCACCCGGAGTACGCCACTCCCGAGTGCGACGACGTGACGGAACTCGTCACCCACGACAAGGCGGGGGAGCGCATCCTCGAGGGCCTCCTGGTGGACGCCGAACGGCGCCTGCACGAGGAGGGCATCGCGGGTGACGTCTACCTCTTCAAGAACAACACCGACTCCGCGGGGAACTCCTACGGGTGCCACGAGAACTACCTCGTCGCCCGGCACGGTGAGTTCTCCCGCCTGGCGGACATCCTGATCCCCTTCCTGGTGACCCGGCAGTTGCTGTGCGGCGCGGGCAAGGTGCTGCAGACCCCGCGTGGCGCGGTCTACTGCGTCAGCCAGCGCGCGGAGCACATCTGGGAGGGCGTCAGCTCCGCCACCACCCGTTCCCGGCCCATCATCAACACCCGGGACGAGCCGCACGCGGACGCCGAGCGCTACCGGCGGCTGCACGTCATCGTGGGCGACTCCAACATGTCCGAGACGACCATGCTGCTGAAGGTCGGCGCGACCGACCTGGTGCTGCGCATGATCGAGGCGGGCACCGTGATGCGGGACCTGACGCTGGAGAACCCGATCCGGGCGATCCGCGAGGTGTCGCACGACATAACGGGCCAGCGCAAGGTCCGCCTCGCCTCGGGCCGGGAGGCCTCGGCCCTGGAGATCCAGGAGGAGTACTACTCCAAGGCGGTGGACTTCTGCGACCGGCGCGGCATCCGCAGCGGTGTCATCGAGCAGGTCCTCGAACTGTGGGGCCGGACCCTTGAGTCCATCTCCAGCGGTGACCTGGACAAGATCGGCACCGAGATCGACTGGGTGATGAAGTACCGCCTGATCGAGCGGTACCGGGCGCGCGACAACATCACGATGTCGCACCCGCGCATCGCGCAGATAGACCTCGCCTACCACGACATCCACCGCCGCCGCGGGTTGTACTACCTGCTGGAGAAGCGGGGTCAGGCCAAGCGGATCTGCAACGACCTGAAGATCTTCGAGGCCAAGTCCGTGCCGCCGCAGACGACGCGGGCACGGCTGCGCGGCGATTTCATCCGCCGCGCGCAGGAGCAGCGGCGCGACTTCACGGTCGACTGGGTGCACCTGAAGCTCAACGACCAGGCGCAGCGCACCGTGCTGTGCAAGGACCCCTTCCGGTCGGTGGACGACCGGGTGGAGAAGCTCATCGCCGGCATGTAGCGGCGGTGGCGTGGACGACGCGGGGCCCCGTACGTGTTCGTACGGGGCCCCGCCCACGCCGTAGAGTGGCGCGCACGCCAGACAACGCAAGATCGACCTGATGGGGATCCCCGTGCGCCGACGCTCTCTTCTCCTCGCCGTCCCTGCCGGACTGCTCACCCTCGCAGGGTGCGGTGACGACAAGTCCGGCAAGCCGGCGGCCAGCGCCAGCCCATCGGGTCCCGCGTCCTCCTCCGCGCCGGTGAAGATCGTGGACGGCCCCCTTCCGGACATCACCGCCGGCACGAAGTTCGGCGAGAAGCCGACGGTCGCCAAGGGTTCGGGCGCGCCGAGCAAGGACCTGGCCGTCAAGACGGTGATCCAGGGCAGCGGCACCACCGTCGCCGAGGGCGACTACCTCCAGGCGAACTACCTCGGCCAGGTCTGGGACACGGCCAAGGTCTTCGACAACTCCTGGGACCGGGGCGCGCCGGCGATCTTCCCGATCGGCGTCGGCCGGGTCATCCAGGGCTGGGACAAGGCCCTGGTGGGCAAGAAGGTCGGCGACCGGGTCGAGCTGGCGATCCCGCCGAACCTGGGCTACGGCGAGCAGGGCCAGCCGGACGCCGGCATCAAGGGCACCGACACGCTGGTGTTCGTCGTGGACGTGGTGGACACCTTCAACGGCAAGAGCTCCGCCAAGGGCAAGGCCGTCGCGCAGAACGACGCCAAGCTGCCCAAGGTCGGCACCAACACCGACGGCAAGGCGCCCTCCATCGAGGTGCCCAAGACGGCCGCACCGACCAAGCTGGTCGCCAACTACGTGCTGGAGGGCGACGGCCGCCCTGTCAAGCCCACCGACACGCTGCTGCTGCAGTACAAGGGCGTGGTGTGGGACGGCGGCAAGGAGTTCGACTCCAGCTACAAGAACGGCCAGTTGGCCCAGTTCCCGCTGCAGCAGCTGATCAAGGGCTGGCAGGAGGGCCTCGCGGGCAAGAAGGTCGGCAGCCGCGTGATGCTCGTGGTGCCGCCGGACCTCGGCTACGGCGACAAGGCGCAGCCGGGCATCCCGGCCAAGTCCACGCTGGTGTTCAGCCTCGACATCCTCGCGGTGATGTAAGACTAGGCAGGTTGTCCGCACCTCTTTAGGAGCACGTACGTGAGCATCGAGAAGCCCGAGATCGACTTCCCCGGCGGCGAGCCGCCGGCCGAACTGGTGATCAGGGACATCTGGGAGGGCGAGGGCGCCGAGGCGAAGGCGGGTCAGAACGTCACCGTCCACTACGTCGGTGTCGCCTTCAGCACCGGCGAGGAGTTCGACGCCAGCTGGAACCGCAACTCGCCCTTCACCTTCCCGCTGGGCGGCGGCCGGGTCATCAAGGGCTGGGACCAGGGCGTGCAGGGGATGAAGGTCGGCGGTCGTCGTGAGCTGACCATCCCCGCGCACCTCGCCTACGGCAACCAGAGCCCGAGCCCGCTCATCAAGGCAGGCGAGACGCTGATCTTCGTGGTGGACCTGCTGTCCGTCTGACCGGTACGTCCGGCAGGACCACGCCCCGGAGCCCCCGCCGACCGGCATCGCCGGCCCGGCGGGGGCTCCGTCGTGCCCGGCGCGGAGCCGCAACGGTGCGGGCGGTCACCGGAACCGGCCTTCGCTTCAGGCCCGCGGCCCGGTCGCGATAGGGTCTCGAGGGAGAGCTGAAGAAGGAAGAAGGTTGCGTCGAGTGGCGATTGCCAAGGCCGAGCGGCTGATGAACCTGGCGCTGTGCCTGATGAACACCCGGCGCCCGGTCAGCAAGCGGGAGCTGCGGGCGTCCATCGAGGCGTACCACGAGATCGGCTCCGACGAGGCGTTCAACCGCATGTTCGAGCGGGACAAGGACGACCTGCGCGAGCTCGGCATGGTCATCGAGACGGTGGAGAGCCTCGACGGTGAGATCGGCTACCTCGCCCGCCGCGACCGCAACCGCCTCCCCGAGATCGCCCTGGACGCCGAGGAGGCCGCCGCGCTGAGCCTGGCCGCCAAGGTCTGGCAGCAGGCGCGCTTCGCCGAGGCGGCCAGCGGCGCCCTGCAGAAGCTGCGGGCCGCGGGCGTCCCCTTCCACGACGAGGGCGACGACGAGGGCGTACGGGAGCCGTCCGGGCACAGCGCCCTGGAGCCCCGCATCCCCACTCCCGAGCCGGCGTTCGAGCCGCTGATGGTCGCCACCCGCGAGCGCCGCCCCGTCGCCTTCGACTACCGCAAGGCCAACGCCGTGCGCCCCGAGCCCCGCCAGGTCGAGCCCTGGGCGCTGGAGTGCTGGCGCGGCCACTGGTACCTGGCCGGCTGGGACCGCGACCGGACGGCCGTGCGCGTCTTCCGGCTCTCCCGGATCACCGGCCGGGTCCGTACCCGCGGCGGCGCCTTCACCACCGAGGTGCCCGACCACGTCGACGTCCGCGCCACCGTCGCCAGCTGGGCCGGCGAGGGCGCGACCGCGACCGCGAGGATCCGGCTGCGCCGCGACTCCGGGTACCCGCTGCGGGCCCGCGCGGTGGAGACACTCCCGGTCGACGCCGACTGGGACGAGCTGGAGATCCCGTACGGGCACGGACTGGACGCCTGGCTGGTGGAGTTCGGCCCGGACGTGGTCGTTCTGGGGCCCGACGAGTTGCGGGCCGATGTCGTGGACCGGCTGCGCGCCGTCGCCAAGGGCTGAGCGGGGGAGTACGGAGAGATGGCCAACGCGATCGACCAGACGCGCCGGATGCTGTCCCTGGTCACCTATCTGCGGGAGCGCCCGGGCGCCCGCGTGAGCGACGTGGCGCGGGCGTTCGGGGTCACCGAGGCCGAGCTGATCGGCGACCTGAACGTGCTGCCGCTGTGCGGCACGAGCTTCCGGGGCGGCGACCTGCTCGACATCGACACCGACGGCGAGCGGATCTGGTGGCACAACGTGGACGACGTCGCGCAGCCGCTGCGGCTGGCCGCCGACGAGGCCGCCGCGCTGCTGGTCGCCGCCCGCGCCGTCGCCAACCTGCCCGGACTGCGCGAGAGCGACCGGCAGGCGCTGCTGCGCGCCACCGCCAAGATCGAGGGCGCGGCCGGTGAGGCCGCCGGAGCGTCCTCCCGGCTGTCGGTCACCTTCGAGTCGGAGGGCAGCGTCTTCGCCGACGTCGACCGCGCCATCGCCGAGCGGCGCCGCCTGTGGATCCGCTACTACTCGCCGTCCCGCGACGAGCTCACCGAGCGCGAGGTCGACCCGATCCGCCTGTTCGCGGTCGGCCACACCTACTTCGAGGGCTGGTGCTACCTGTCGGAGGACCGGCGCACCTTCCGGCTCGACAGGGTCGCCGAGATCCGGCTGCTGGACACGCCCAGCGACCCGCCGCGCATCGAGCCGCGCGACCTGTCGCAGGGGCTGGTGCAGCCGGCCGGCGACGACCCGGAGGTCGTGATCGAGGTCGGCCCCGGTGGCCGCTGGGTCGCCGAGTACTACCCGCACGACCTCGCCGAGGAACTCCCCGACGGCGGGCTCCGGATCACCCTGCGCACCCCCGACCCGGGATCGCTGCGCCGTCTCGCGCTGCGGCTCGGCCGCGACGGGCGCATCGTGTCCCCGGCCGGTCTCGCCGGCAGCGCCCGCGACGCCGCCGCCCAGGCCCTCGCTGCCTACGGCGAGTGAGCGCCGGCATGGACGACCTCGACACGCTCGACACCCTCGGCACGGTCGGGCGCCTCGGCGACCCCGCCGCGACCCCGCCCGAGGTGATCTTCCGGGCCTCGTGCCCGGAGTGCCGCACCAGCTCCGAGCTGTCGGCCGACGCCCTGAGGCTGGCCATCGGCGGCAGCCACCGCACGACCTTCTACTCCTTCACCTGCCCCGACTGCGGCTCCTCCGTCCGCAAGCCGGCGGGCGACCGCATCGTGGAGCTCCTCACCGACGGCGGTGTCCGCACGATGCGGCTGCACACCGGCTGAGCCGCTACGCTCGGCTGCCATGTGGTGGCTCTACCTCTACGTCGGCCTCGCGACCGCCGGCCTGCTCGTGCTCGGTGTCCTCGCTCTTCGTGTGTACGCCGAGGTGCGCGGCCTCGCCCGGCAGGTGGGGCGCAGCAGCGACCGGGTGCTGCATGCCTCCGAGGACCTGCGCCGCGCCGCGGAGCCGCTGGCCCGCGGCGCCGGCGACCTGTCCCGCTGACGCCGGCCCCGCCGTCGTCGCCGTGCCGCCGAGGGCGCCCGGAAACGCCGGGTAAGCGCTGTCCGGCGCACTCTCGTCCTTCCTCGTCCAGGAAGGTACGCTGCTGAGGTTGCCCCGGAAGAGCGCGGCGGGGTGGCAACGGCAAGGACGCCGGGGGATTGCCAGGCGTTTACCCCCGCACGTTACGATCGCTGGCAGAGCGGACACCGTGTCCACGGACCCGGGGCCCGCTGCTCAAGAACCCATGCCGCCTCGGTGAGAAGGTAAAGCTTATGTTCGGCAGGCTCGGCGCCCCTGAGATCATCCTCATCCTTGTCGTCGTTCTGCTGCTGTTCGGGGCCAAGCGTCTCCCCGACATGGCCCGCGGCCTTGGGAAGTCGATGCGCATCCTGAAGAGCGAGGCGAAGGCGATGAAGTCGGACGACTCCGCCGCCCCGCAGGCGGCCCCGGCCGACGCGCCCGCCGACGCCCAGGCCGCGCCGAGGACCATCCAGGCCGCGCCCGGTGACGTCAACAGCGCCCGCCCGGTCTCCGAGACCCAGCAGCCCCGCCAGACGCAGGGCTGACACGACGGCACAGGTACGGGCCGCCGGCGGGTACGCCGGCCACCGCGTGAGATGAGGACCTGGGTTGCTCAAGTCTGCCCGCGTTAAGCCGTCGAAGGACCCCGACGGGCGCATGCCGCTCGTGGAGCACCTGCGCGAGCTGCGCAACCGGCTCGCCAAGAGTGTGCTCGCGATCGTCGTGGTGGCGATCGTCGCCGCCTTCTACAGCCAGCAGCTCCTGGAGTTCCTGGCCTCCCCGGTGCCCAAGTGCGGCCCCGGGGTCGTCAGCAGCGGCGGCAACTGCGCCATCGTCACGTTCGACTCGCTGACGGCGCCGTTCGCCCTCACGATGCAGGTCTGCTTCATGGCAGGCGTCATCGGCGCCAGCCCGGTGTGGCTTTACCAGCTGTGGGCCTTCATCGCCCCCGGCCTGCACCGGCACGAGCGCAAGTACACCTACATGTTCGTGGGCGCGGCGCTCCCG
This sequence comes from Streptomyces sp. BoleA5, assembly GCF_000373665.1. Lineage (NCBI taxonomy): Bacteria > Bacillati > Actinomycetota > Actinomycetes > Kitasatosporales > Streptomycetaceae > Streptomyces > Streptomyces sp. BoleA5. The sequence goes on along the minus strand of NZ_KB892156.1, from coordinate 221,138 downwards.
CTGTTCCTGGGCGGCGCCCTCCTCGCCTACAAGATCATGCCGGTCAGCATCAAGGTGCTGATCAGCTTCACGCCCGAGGGCTCGTCCAACCTGCTGAAGCTGGACGGTGTGCTGGACTTCACCATCCGCATGGTGCTGGTCTTCGGCCTCGCCTTCGAACTCCCGCTGCTCCTGGTCATGCTGAACCTGGTCGGCATGGTCAGCGGCCGCCGCATGGCGGGTTGGTGGCGCGGTGTGGTCATGGGCGTCTTCGTCTTCGGTGCCGTGGCGACGCCGACCACCGACCCGGTCAGCATGATCGCCCTGTCCGGTCCGATCGTCGTCCTCTACTTCTGCGCGGTCGCCTTCTCACTGTTCAACGACCGGCGCCGGCGCTGGCGCAACCCCGACGCCGACCTCTCCGACGACGAGGCCTCCGAGCTGGACCTCACCCCGGAGGCGATCGGCCCCGGTGAGCGTGTCTCGGCCTCCGTTCCCGAGCAGCCGGGACCCGTCGAGGACGGACGCCGCTCCGGCGACTTCGACGACGCGACCTGACGCCGCGGAACCCCGAGGGGGCCACGCCCGGACATCCGGGCGGGGCCCCCTTGTCATGGGGCGCGCGCCGGCCGGGGCCGCCCCTGCGCACGAAGGGGCGGCCGTGATCTCGACGGCTCGGCTACCGCAGGGTAGGGTCCGCGCGTGACCAGCGAGATCACCATCGTCTCCAACCCCACCGCGGGCCGCGGACGCGGCGCCGGCGCCGTGGGACCGGCCGCCGGCGCACTGCGCCGTGCGGGCTTCGGCGTGCGCACCGTCGTCGGCACCGACGCGGCGGACGCCCTCGCGCGGGCACGCGAGGCCGTGGCGGACGGCACCGGGGCCCTGGTCGTGGTCGGCGGCGACGGCATGGTGTCGCTGGCCCTCCAGGCCGTGGCGGGAACCGGCACGCCGCTCGGCGTCGTCGCCGTCGGCACGGGCAACGACTTCGCGCGGGCGACCGGGCTTCCGATACGCGAGCCCGCGGCCGCCGGGGAGGCGATCGCCCGGGCCCTGAAGGAGGAGTCCGTCCGCGAGATCGACCTCGGCCGCGCGGGCGAACGGTGGTTCGGCACGGTCCTCGCCTCCGGCTTCGACTCCCGGGTCAACGACCGCGGCAACCGGATGCGCCGGCCCAGCGGGCGGCTCCGCTACGACATCGCGATGCTGGCCGAACTGGCCGCACTGCGCCCCATCCCGTACCGCATCACCCTCGACGACGGCGCCGAGCAGGAGATCGAGGCCACCCTCGTCGCCGTCGGCAACGGCACCTCGTACGGCGGCGGCATGCGGATCTGCGCCGGTGCCGAACTCGACGACGGGCGCTTCGACATCTGCGTGGTCGGGCCGTGCAGCCGCGGCACGCTGCTGCGCGTCTTCCCCCGGGTCTACCGCGGCACCCATCTCGGCCACCCCGTGGTGACCGTGCACCGCGCCGCCGCGATCACGCTCGCCGCCGACGGCATCACCGGCTACGCGGACGGCGAGCCCCTCGGCCCCCTGCCGCTGACCGCGCGGACCGTCCCGCGGGCGCTGCGGCTGCTGGCGGCGCGGTAGTTGACCGCGCGGCGGCGGGCCCGCTCAGGCGGCGGGGGCGGAGCGCAGGACGTCGACGGCGAGGGTGAGGTCGACGAGGTCGCGGGGGTGGGCGAGGCGGCGCCCGGTGAGGAGTTCGAGGCGGCGCAGGCGGTTGAGGACCGTGTTGCGGTGGCAGTCCATGCGTTCGGCCGCGGCGCGCGGGGAGCCGTCGCACTCCATCCAGGTGGCGAAGGTGAGCAGCAGGGACTCGCGTTCCTCGTCGGGCAGTCGCCGCAGCGGGCCGAGGACGTGTTCGGCCAGCTCGCCGGCGAGCCGCCGGTCCGCGGCGGCCACGACCGTCGGCATCCGGTCCTCCCACAGCGCGACCTCGCCGTCGAAGGCGCACGTGGGCAGGGCCAGTTCGGCGAGTGTCAGGGCCCGGTGCAGTTCTGCCAGGCCGTGTACGACCGGGCTGACCCCGGCCCGCAGTCCGGGGACCGCGCCCAGGAGCGCGGCGAGCGTCCCGGGGGAGCGGTCGCCGAGCAGGACGACCAGGACCTCGCCCGAGCCGCGGGGCACCCGCAGCACCCTGCTGCCTGCGCCCACCGGGAAGGCGTCGCCGCCGGGCGTGCCGGAGGCCGAGGCCCGCACGCTGGTCACCGCCACGACGAAACGGCCGTCGCCCGGCACGCCCAGGGCCTGCGCGGCGGCGCGCACGCCGAGGCTGTCGGTGCGCCCGTCGAGCAGCGCCTCCAGCACGCGGGCGGCCCTGCTGACGCCGCCGTCGGCGGTGGCGTCGCCCAGGCCCTCCTGGTAGACGTCGGCCAGGATCGCGGCCGTGCGCTCGCGGAACCCCCACATCCGCGGGGCGATGTGCACCATGAGCGGGATGCCGCCGGGGTGGTGCGCGGCGACGGTGTCGACGAGTCCCTGCCACACGACCGCGCCGCCCACGGCGAAGACGTGCGCCAGCAGTTCCGGCGGCATGCCCTGCGCGGCCTGGCGCCGACCGGCCTCGCGCATGTACCGGGCCGCGTCCGCGTCGCGCTCCGGGTCGACGAGCCGGTCCAGGTGCATGGTGATCATCGTCGCGAAGCCGCCGAGGGAGCAGTCGGGGTCGCCGGCGTGGTCCACAAAGCCGGGGACCTCGGTGTGCAGCCGCGCCGTGACCTGCTCCGAGAGCTCGCCGACGCGTTCCTTCATGCGCAGCGCCGCCGTTCGCAGCAGCTCCCTGGCCGCCTCGTCCCGGGTCTGCGGACGCGCCGTCACCGGGGCGGCCGGGGGCCGTGCGCCGCGGAGATCCGCTCGGCGTCCAGGGCGAGTGCCAGGTGCACCACGTCGCGGGGCCGCGCCACGGAGCGGCCGGTGAGCTCGTCCAGCCGCCGCAGCCGCCGGCGCACGGTGTTGGCGTGGCAGAACAGGGCGGCCGAGGCCTTCTCGACGGAGCCGCCGGCCTCCAGCCACGCCTCCAGGGTCTCCAGGAGCACGCCGGCCTCCGCGGCCTCCACCTCCCGCAGCCCGCCCAGCACCGCGACGGCGACCTCGCTCGCGACGTCCGGGCGGCGGGCGAGCAGCCCGGCCGGGTAGCGGCGGTCGAGGACGGCCACCTCGCCGTCCCGGGTGCAGGTGCGCAGAGCGAGTTCGGCGAGTTCCCTGGCATGGCCGACCGCGCCCAGCCGGTCCACCTCCGGGCTCAGCCCGGCACGCGTCCCGGCGGGCACCTGAAGCGCGGCCGCGAAGTCACCGAGCGTCAGGTCGCCCACGTCCAGGTCGGCGAGGAGCACCTCGCCGCCGATCGGGAACGCCCGGTGCACCCGCACCCGGGCGGGCACCGTGCTCTGCCGCACTACGGGCAGGGAGGTCCCGGCGGCGCCGCGGACGACGGCGACCGCGAAGCGGCCGTGCTCGGGCAGGCCCAGGGCGTCCGCAGCCTCGGCGATGCCGGTGGCGTCCACCCGCCCGGCGAGCAGGCCTTCCAGCGCCCTGCGGCCGCGCTGCCGGTGGAAGGTCACCTCGCCCCGGGCGCGCAGGTAGGCGTCGGCCATCAGCCGGCTGTCCCGCTCGAACAGGTCCCAGACCTCCGCCGCCGCGCGGGCGATCAGCCGCGTCCCCGCGGGCCCCTGGCCCTCCCCGGCCCGGACCAGCGCGAGCCACAGCGCGTCACCGGCCGTACGGCAGGCGCCCATCATCGGCTCCAGCGGGAAGTCCTGCCAGGCCCGGCGTTCCCCCACCCACGACAGGTACTCGGCGGACACCGCGGAACGCCCCGGATCGGCGAGCGAGTCGAGGACGGCGGCGACCGACCCCTCGGTCTCCTCCAGCAACCCGGACGGGGCCAGCGCGGGCTCCCGGTAGGCCGGGTGCCGGTCCCGGATCCGCTCGACGATGTGCGCCGCCACCGGCCCCACCTGCCCGCGCACCTGCAGCGCGGCGGCTCGCAGCACGTCGTGGTGCTCCCGTCCTGAGGCGCCCGAGGCGCCCGTGGTGCTCGCGGTGCGCATCGGACGCGTCGGCGCGGGGCTGGCCATCCGACCTCCCTCTCGGCTCTCCGGGCGCTCCCGGGGCGCGGGGCGCGGGGTGCGCGGTTCTCGCACGGGCATTCCTACCGGCTGGTAGCCCCGCCCGGAAGGCAGGTGACGCAAACGTGACCGGCGTCCGGACGGAACCCACACATCACCGAAGACACGGTCTACGGGACGGTACGGGCGGTGCCGCTGCACAGCCGCGCCCCGCCGCCGTTGGGAACCGCGACCAGAAACGCCCCCGCCCCTCGCCGAACCGGCCTCGGTCTCTTCCCATGGAGCTCCCGCACCACCGGCCCCGCGGCGGTGGCCGCCTCCGCGCCCGCGGCGGTCGCCCGCGGTCCCACCCCCAGGAGCAAGCACACCGTGACCCGGAAACAGCGCCTCAGGTCCACCGTCGTCCTCACCGCCGCCCTCACCTGCGTGCTCACGGCCTGCGGCGGGGAGACCGGTACCACCGCGGACGACGGCCCGGTCGACGCCAACGGCGTGACGACCGGGCCCGGCGTCACCGACTCCACCATCACCCTGGGCGTCCTCACCGACCTGTCCGGCCCGTACGGCCCCCTGGGCCGCTCCGTGCTGCAGGCCGAGAAGCTGTACGTCGACCAGGTCAACGCCACGGGCGGGGTGTGCGGCCGCAAGCTGAAGCTGCTCGTCCGCGACCACGGATACGACGTCGAGAAGGCCGTCGTCCAGTACAACGAGATGGAACCGAGGATCGCCGCGATGCCGGGTCTGCTCGGCTCGTCGATCATCAACGTCCTGCTCGACAACATCACCAACGACGACGTGATGACGACGTCGCTGGGCTACTCCTCGAACCTGCTCGGCCAGCACACCCTGACGACGATCAACACCACGTACGACATCGACATGGTCAACGGCTTCGAGTACCTCGTCGAGACCCGGGGTCTCGGGCGCGGCGACCGGATCGGCTACCTCTACCTCGACGGCGACTACGGCAGCAACGCGCGGCGCGGGGCCCGGTTCGTCGCCGACAAGCGCGGCCTGACCCTGGTCGAGAAGAAGGTCGGGGACACCCGCGAGGACCTGTCGCGAGAGGTGCGCGAACTCGCCGAGTCCGGTGTGAAGGCCGTCCTGATCAGCACCAGCCCCCCGCAGACCGCCTCGGCGGTCGGCACCGCCGCCGCGATCGGACTCGACGTGCCGTTCCTCGGCAGCGCCGTCGGCTTCGACCCGCGGCTGCTGAAGACCCCCGCGGCGCCGGCGCTGCTGAAGATGCTGGAGCTCGTCGCCCCCACCCCGGCGCTGAGCAGCGACGCGCCCGAGGCCGGGAAGCTCGTCGCCGACTACCGGCGCCGCTACCCGGGGTCCCCACTGGACCAGGGACTGGTGACCGGGCACAACTCGATGGCCGTGGCCGTCCAGGACCTGAAGTCGGCGTGCGGGGCCAAGGACCTCAGCAGGACCGGCATCGTCGAGGCGCACCGCCGGCAGAAGGAGTACGACCCCGGGCTGGGCCCGGCCCTCGACTTCTCGGACGCGTGGCAGCCCAGCGCCACCCAGAGCTACATCGTCAAGCCCCGGCAGGGCGTGCCCGGCGGCCTGGCAGGGGTGAGGGACGCCTTCAAGGTCCCGTTGGTGGCGGAGTACATCGCCGTGATGATCTGAGCCGCCCGCGGGGCGGCGCGCGGAGCGAAGGGCGCGAGTGCACGGGTGCACGGGTGCACGGGTGCGGGGCGGGTTCGCGGGGGGTGGGATCCCACGACACGCCCGGTTCCCGCGCCGTGGGTTTTGCTTCGGCAAAAAGATCATGTCGACTGTCAGTGCGGCCCGGTAGTCTCGTTTTCAAGATGAACGACGAGATGTCTCCCGCCGAGCGTTACGCCGCGTCCCGGCTCCGCGCCGCTGAGCAGGCCACCGCACTCGCGGGCTTCCGCGAGCTGTACGACTTCGGGCTGGACCCCTTCCAGATCGAGGCCTGTCAGGCCCTCGAGGCCGGCAAGGGCGTGCTGGTGGCGGCACCCACCGGCTCCGGCAAGACCATCGTGGGCGAGTTCGCCGTCCACCTGGCCCTCGGCGAGGGCCGCAAATGCTTCTACACCACCCCGATCAAGGCGCTGTCGAACCAGAAGTTCACCGATCTCGTCAAGCGCTACGGCGCCGAGCGGGTCGGTCTGCTGACCGGCGACAACAGCGTCAACGGGGACGCGCCGATCGTGGTCATGACCACCGAGGTGCTCCGCAACATGCTGTACGCGGGCTCCCAGGCCCTCGACGGCCTCGGCTACGTGGTCATGGACGAGGTGCACTACCTCTCCGACCGCTTCCGCGGCGCGGTCTGGGAGGAGGTCATCATCCACCTCCCGCAGTCCGTGACCCTGGTCTCGCTCTCCGCGACCGTCTCCAACGCCGAGGAGTTCGGCGACTGGCTCGACACCGTCCGCGGCGACACCGAGGTCATCGTCTCCGAGCACCGCCCGGTGCCGCTGTGGCAGCACGTCCTGGCGAGCCGCCGGATGTACGACCTGTTCGAGGAGAAGCGGGGCGCCGGCCCGGGCGCGCAGCGCGCCGTCAACCCCGACCTGGTGCGGCTGGCCCGGATGGAGAACCAGCGCTCCTTCAACGGCCGCGACCGGCGCGGCGGCAAGGTGCGCGAGGCCGACCGCGAGCGGGAGCGCCGCCAGCAGCGCAGGATCTGGACGCCCAGCCGCGTCGAGGTCATCGAGCGGCTGGACGCGGAAGGGCTGCTGCCCGCGATCACGTTCATCTTCAGCCGCGCCGGCTGCGAGTCGGCTGTGCAGCAGTGCCTCTACGCGGGCCTGCGGCTCAACAACGAGGAGAACCGGGCCAAGGTCCGCGCCATCGTCGAGGAGCGCACCAAGTCCATCCCCGACGAGGACCTGAACGTCCTCGGCTACTTCGAGTGGCTGGAGGGCCTGGAGCGGGGCATCGCCGCGCACCACGCCGGCATGCTGCCGACCTTCAAGGAGGTCGTCGAGGAGCTCTTCGTGAAGGGCCTGGTCAAGGCCGTCTTCGCCACCGAGACGCTGGCGCTGGGCATCAACATGCCCGCCCGCTCGGTGGTCCTGGAGAAGCTCGTCAAGTGGAACGGTGAGACCCACGCCGACGTCACCCCCGGCGAGTACACGCAGCTCACCGGCCGTGCCGGACGCCGCGGCATCGACGTGGAGGGCCACGCGGTCGTGCTGTGGCAGCGCGGCTTCGACCCCGTCCACCTGGCGGGGCTGGCCGGCACGCGCACCTATCCGCTGAGGTCCTCCTTCAAGCCCTCGTACAACATGGCCGTCAACCTCGTCGGCCAGTTCGGGCGGCACCGCTCGCGCGAGCTGCTGGAGACCTCGTTCGCGCAGTTCCAGGCCGACCGCTCGGTGGTCGGCATCTCCCGCCAGGTGCAGCGCAACGAGGAGGGCCTGGACGGCTACCGCGCCTCCATGACCTGCCACCTCGGTGACTTCGACGAGTACATGTCGCTGCGCCGGCAGCTGAAGGACCGCGAGGCCGACCTGTCCCGGCAGGGCGCGAACCAGCGCCGGGCGGCCGCCGCCGAAGCGCTGGAGAAGCTCCGCCCGGGCGACATCATCCACGTCCCGGCCGGCAGGTTCGCCGGCCTGGCCCTGGTCCTCGACCCGGGCGTGCCCGCCGGCCGCAGCCCCGGTCACCACAACCGGCACGACCAGTTCCACCACGACGGCCCCCGCCCGCTGGTGCTCACCGCGGAGCGGCAGGTCAAGCGGCTCGCACAGATCGACTTCCCGGTGCCGGTCGAGGCGCTGGACCGGATGCGCATCCCCAAGTCCTTCAATCCGCGCAGCCCCCAGTCCCGGCGCGACCTGGCCTCCGCGATGCGCTCCAAGGCCGGTACGGCCGGCATCGCGCCGCAGCGGCAGCGCCGCCAGCGCTCGGCCGCCGCGGACGACACCGAGATCGCCCGGCTGCGCAGCGAGATCCGCGCGCACCCCTGCCACGGCTGCGACGAGCGCGAGGACCACGCCCGCTGGGCCGAGCGCTACCAGCGGCTGCAGCGCGACACCAAGCAGCTCGAGCGCCGCATCGAAGGCCGCACCAACACGATCGCCCGCACCTTCGACCGCATCTGCGCCCTGCTCACCGACCTCGGCTACCTCGAGGCCGGCAAGGTCACCGCGGACGGCCGCCGGCTGGCCCGGCTCTACGGCGAGCTCGACCTCCTGGCCAGTGAGTGCCTCCGCGACGGCGTGTGGGACGACCTCGGTCCCGCGGACCTCGCCGCCTGCGCCTCCGCGCTGGTCTACGAGTCCCGCTCCGCGGACGACGCCATGCCGCCGCGGCTGCCGTCGGGCGGCGCCCAGCAGGCGCTCGGCGAGATGGTCCGCATCTGGGGCCGCCTCGACGCCCTGGAGGAGGAGCACCGCATCAACCAGGCCGAGGGCGTCGGCCAGCGCGAACCCGACCTCGGCTTCGCCTGGGCGGCCCACCGCTGGGCCTCCGGGCACGGCCTGGACGCGGTGCTGCGCGACGTCGACATGCCGGCCGGCGACTTCGTGCGCTGGACGAAGCAGCTCATCGACGTCCTCGGCCAGATCGCCGGTGCCGCCCCCGAGGGCAGCCCGGTGCGCCGCAACGCCCGCAAGGCCGTCGACGCACTGCTCCGCGGCGTCGTCGCGTACTCCTCGGTGGGCTGACGACCGCGGCGCGCCGCCCTCGCGCGGCGCGCCCGGTCGCGTCCGTCCCCGAAGCACCCAGGGCCGACCGCGCACCGCGCCGGGGCGGTTGTGCGAGGATCGGCGTGTGAGCACCACGGGACGGCGCGTCGGGCGCCCGCGTGCGCAGGCGCGGCCGGACAGCGGCCTGACGGCCCGCGAGGAACTCCTGACCGCAGCGGCCGAACTCTTCACCACGCAGGGGTACGCGGCCACCACGACCCGTGCCGTCGCCGAGCGCGCCGGGATGCGGCAGGCTTCGATGTACCACTACTTCGCCGGCAAGGAGGACATCCTCGCCGCGCTCCTGGAGGGCACCGTCCGCCCGTCCCTGGACCTCGCGCACTCGCTCGTCGCCCGCACGGACGCCCCCGCGGAGGCGCGGCTGTGGGCGCTGTGCCGGGCGGACGTGGCCCTGCTGTGCGGCGGCACGCACAACCTCGGCGCGCTCTACCTGCTCCCCGAGGTCCGCGCCGGGCGCTTCGGCGGCTTCCGTGCCGTCCGGGACGAACTGAAGGCCGCGTACGCCGCCCTGCTGGCCGCGACGGCCCCGGGCGCCGCGCTGCCCCCCGCCGGTCTCGCGGTCCGCGTCGACCTCGTCTTCGGCCTCATCGAGGGCGTCATTCTCATCCGGCGTGACAGCCCGATCCCCGACGCGGCCGCCTTCGCCCGCGCGACCGCCGACGCGGCGCTGCGCGTCGCCGGCTGCCCGGACGGCGACCTGGCCGCCCTGCGGCGCACGGCCGAGGCACTGTCGGCGGGGTGACGGGGCCCGGGGGTCAGTCCCCGGTGAGCCGGGCAGCCAGGGCGACCAGGTCGGCGTGGCGCAGCACGCGCCCCGGCGTGCCGGGCATCGGTACGTGCAGTGCTGCCGTCCAGCGGCCCGGCACGGCGGCGAGGCCGTGGGCCGCGCCGGCGAGGGTGCCCGTGACGGCGGCGACGGTGTCCGTGTCGCCGCCCAGGTCGACCGCGGCGCGCAGCGCGGCCTCGAAGCCCCCGGTCGTCCGCACGGCCCAGACCGCGGAGCCGAGGCAGGGCCAGACCGCGCCGTTGAACTCCGTGGCCAGGCCCGGGTGCCAGTCGGGCGCGAGGACGGCGGCCCACCGCTCATGGAAGGGCTCCGGCACCTGCGCCAGGGCGTCGGCCACGACCGCCGGCGCGACGGGATCGCCGCCGTCGAGGGCGACCCGTACGAGGTCGTGGAGGATCGCGCTGCCCTCCCAGGCGGCGCGGTCGCCGTGGGTGAGGGCGGCGATCCCGCGCGCGGCGTCGAGCGAGGCCGGGCGTCCGTGTCCGGCGAAGTGGACGGCGGCGGGCGCGGCCCGCATGAGGGCGCCGTTGCCGGCGGCGCGGTGATGCGTCCGGAAGTGCAGTGCCGCGGCCAGGTCCCAGGGGGCGCCGGAGGTGAGCACCGCCTCCGTCTGCAGACCGATGTCCTTGGGGTCGGCGGCCGCCCAGCGCACGAAGCGCGCGAAGACGTCGGGCAGGTCCAGCGTGCCCCGTTCCAGAAGGGAGTCGGCGACGAGCACCGCCATCTGCGTGTCGTCGGTTGCTTCCCCGGGATCCCAGCCGCCGCCCCCGCACATCTCGCCGGCGGTGCCCGGTTCCGGGAAGCGCGCGGAGAACGCGCCCTCCGGGCCGAACTCGAAGGGCGCGCCGAGCGCGTCGCCGACGGCCGATCCGACGATCGCGCCCGCGGCGCGTTCCCCACGCTGTGTCATTTCCGGCCTCCCAGGGGGCCGGTGACCTGTGCCGTGGGCACGAGGGCAGGGGCGAGGCGGTCCACGGTGAGGTCGTCGGTCACGCGACAGCGGTGTGTGGGCTGCACGGTTGAACCGTAGGAGCTCGCCGCGCCGCCCGGTGCGGCGGGGCTTCACATACCCGGCAGCCGGTCCTGTTCGACGTCGAAGCGTCCGATGCGCGGGGCCGTCTCGAGCCCGTGCTTGCGCCGGCAGCCGCGGCCCCGGCCCCACAGCCGGGCGTCGTGCGCGCTCAGGGGCCGGTGGCAGTCGGCGCAGAGGACACGCGGACGCTCCCCGGCCGGCTGCGCCTCGGGCATCAGGCCCGGAAGCGGGGCGGGTTCGGGTTCGGGTGCGGCCATGTGGCCAGTGTCCCAGCACCGACCGACGTGCGCGCAGCGGCTCTCCGGGCACGCCGTACGGAGCGTTCGTCGCCGGCGTGCACGGCGACGCGACGTCAGGAGGCGAGGGCCTGCGGCGGAGTCTCCTGCTCCTCCTCGATCCGGCGGTTCCAGTCCGGCTTGGAGGCCTGCCAGCCGTCCTCGTCGTGACCGGTGCGCCAGTAACCCGAGATCGACAGCCGTTCGCGCGGTACGCCGAGTTCGACCCGCAGCAGGTGGCGCAGCCGCTTGACGAAGCCCGCCTCGCCGTGGACGAAGGCCTGCACGTCACCCGGCGGGAACTCCAGCCCGGCCACGAGACGGACCAGTTCCTCGCCGACCCGGCCGGAACCGCGGTGCACCCAGACGACCTCGGCGTCACCGGGCGTGGAGAGCTTCTGCTCCTCCCCCGGGCCGGAGATCTCGACGAACACCCGGGCGGGAGCGCCCTCGGGCAGCCGCTCCAACGAGGCGGCGATCGCCGGCAGCGCGCTCTCGTCGCCCACGAACAGATGCCAGTCGGCGGCCGAGTCGGGCGCGTAGGCGCCGCCGGGGCCGAGGAAGAGCACCTCCTCGCCGGGCTGGACGCGGGCGGCCCACGGGCCGGCCAGGCCCTCGTCGCCGTGGTACACGAAGTCGACCGTCAGCTCGCGTGCCTGGGCGTTCCAGCGGCGCACCGTGTACGTCCGTACACGCGGCCACTGGTCGCGGGGGAAGTCGGCGCGGATCCGCTGGATGTCGAACGGCTCGGGGTACCGCACGCCCTCGGCCGGGAAGAGCAGTTTGATGTAGTGGTCGCTGTACTCGCCCACGGGGAAACCCGTGAGGCCCTCACCGCCGAGCACCACGCGGATCATGTGCGGGGTCAGCCGTTCCACGTGCTGCACCCGCGCGCGGTTGAGCTGCGGTTTCCTGCGCACCGGACGGTCTGCCATGAGCACACTCCTCGCATCAAGTTAGGCAAGCCTAATCCATCCGCGCCGTCCTGCGCAGCCCGGTCTCGGAAAGATCACGAGATCTCCGATCACCGGTTCCGATCCGCCGTTCGCCGATTTTGATGGGACGGACGCGATCAGACGCTACCCGGGAGGCCTGCGCACATGGGTTCCGACACCGCCACCGCGATCACCGCAGGACCCCGCGGGGTGCCGCTGCTGGGGAACCTCCCGCAGTTCGCCAAGGACCCGCTCGCCTTCTTCACCGCGCTCCGCGAGTGCGGGGCCGGGCAGGTCACCTGGGCCATGGGCCGCACTCCCGCGCGCTTCCTCAATGATCCCGCACTCATCGGGGAACTGCTGTCGGCCCGCGAGTCGACCTTCTCGCTGCCCGATCTCGGATGGTCCTTCCGCTACCTCATGGGCGAGGGGGTCGTGGTGGCCAAGGGCGCCGACTGGCGCCGCAAGCGGTCCCTCGTCCAGCCCTCGGTGCGGCCCAAGCAGGTGCGTGCCTACGCGGCGACGATGGCCGACTGCGCGCGGGAGGTGGCCGAGCGCTGGAGCGGCGGCGAACGGATCGACATCCGCCGCGAGATGACCGGACTGACCCAGCGCATCGCGGTGCGCACGGTGTTCGGCACCGACGCCGCCGTCCGCGAGGAGGTCATAGGGCGCTGCATGGACGTCGCCCAGCAGCAGATGGGCGCCGAGTTCCGCGGCCTCGGGGCGATGCTGCCCGACTGGTTCCGCACCCCGGGGCGGCTGCGCTTCAAGGCCGCCGTCGACACCCTCGACGCCGAGGTCGCCCGGATCGTCGCCGCCCGCCGCGAGGCCGGCGGCGAACGCGACGACCTGCTCAGCCGGTTGCTGACCGCCGTCGACGAAGCGGGCGTCCCGCTGACCGACAAGGAGATCCGGGACGAGACCGTCACCCTCTACAACGCCGGCCACGAGACCACCGCCACCACGCTCACCTGGGCCTGGTACCTGCTCTCCCGCAACCCGAAGGCGCGTGAGGCGCTCACCGCGGAACTGGACCGGGTGCTCGGCGGCCGCACCCCCGGCTTCGACGACTACGCCCGACTGCGCTGGACCGAGGCCGTCGTGAAGGAGACCCTGCGCCTGCGGCCCACCGTCTGGCTCAACCTGGCCGTCGCCGAGGAGGGCGCCACCCTGGGCGGGGAGCCCGTCCCGGCCGGCACCCAGGTCTGGATCAGCCCCTGGGCCACCCACCGCGACCCGCGCCGCTGGCCGCAACCCGACGAGTTCCGCCCCGAGCGCTGGCTGGACGGGGCGCCCGACGCGATCACCGACCACACCTGGTTCCCCTTCGGCGGGGGGACCAGGGCCTGCCTCGGGGCGCGCTTCGCGATGGTCGAGGCGGTGATCGTGCTCGCCACCCTCGGCAGCCGCTTCCACCTGGACACCGGCGACGAGGAGATCCGACCGACGGTCGGCCTCACCCTCCAGCCCGACCGCGACGTGCTCGCCGTCACCCGGCCCGTTCCGGCCCCAGCACGCTGAGCAGCCGCTGCAGCGAGCCGCCCAGCCCCCAGCGCTCGGCCAGCGCGGCCAGTTCCTCGGGCCGGCGCGGCTCGCGCGGCAGCTCCGGGGTGAACTCCGGCAGCGGCACGTCGGAGGCCACCCGCACCACCTTCGGCGCGACCGCCACGTACTGCGCGGCCTCCTGCAGCCGCTTGCGCTGCGCGGGGGTGACCTTGGACGCGGGGTCGTGGGCGGCGGCCATGATCCCGGCCAGGTCGCCGTACGCGTCCAGCAGCTTGGCCGCCGTCTTCTCGCCGATCCCCGGCACGCCCGGCAGGCCGTCGCTCGGGTCGCCGCGCAGCAGCGCCAGGTCCACGTAGCCGGGTCCGCCCACGCCGTACCTGGCGCGCAGCCACGCCTCGTCCACCAGGTCGAGCGCGCCCACGCCCTTGACCGGGTACAGCACCCGCACCCCGCGGGCGTCGTCCACCAGCTGGAACAGGTCGCGGTCGCCCGTGACGATGTCCACCGGCCCCGGCGCCAGGCCCGTCAGGGTGCCGATCACGTCGTCCGCCTCGTAGCCGGCGACGCCCACCCGGGCGATGCCCAGCGCGTCCAGCACCGCCTCGATCACCGGGACCTGCGGCGACAGGGTGTCCGGCACCTCCTCGACGTCCGAGCCGCCGGGCACCTCCTCGGCGACGCGGTGCGCCTTGTACGAGGGGATCAGATCCACCCGCCACTGCGGCCGCCAGTCAGCGTCCATGCAGGCCACCAGGTCGTCGGGGGAGTGGTCGGCGACCAGGCGGGCGATGAAGTCCAGCAGCCCGCGCACCGCGTTGACGGGCGTGCCGTCCGGCGCGCGCACCGAGTCGGGTACGCCGAAGTACGCGCGGAAGTAGAGGCTGGCGGTGTCCAGGAGCATCAGGCGTCGAGTCACACGCCGATGATGCCGCACGCCGCCGACACCCCGGCCACCGTGACCTCCGTCACGGAACGGTTTGCTCCGCTTGGGTCGGGGCAGCCGCCGTCCCGGAGCGGGACAGGAGCGCTCCGCGACCAGCGTGCGGGGGCAGCCGGTCGCCCTCCCTACGACACGTGAGGTGTATGTGTACAGGCTGCAGGCAGAGCATCTGTACAAGGTGTTCGGTGCCGATCCCGAGGACGGCGTGCGCCGTCTGGAGGCCGGGACCGGACGCGAGGAGTTGCGCGAGAGCGGCACGACCGCCGCGGTGATCGACGCGAGCTTCGACGTCCGCGAGGGCGAGATCTTCGTCGTCATGGGCCTGTCCGGATCGGGCAAGTCCACCCTGCTGCGCACGCTCAACGGGCTCAATCCCCCCACCGCGGGACGGGTGCTCTTCGACGGCCGGGACCTCACCGCACTCAGCCCCCGCGAACTGCGCCGCGTGCGCTCGCACGGCATCAGCATGGTCTTCCAGCACTTCGCGCTCTTCCCGCACCGCAGCGTCCTCCAGAACGCCGCGTACGGCCTGGAGGTGCAGGGCGTGGGCCGCAGGGAACGCGAGAAGCGCGCCGCGCGGGCCCTGGAACTCACCGGCCTGTCGGGCTGGGGCGACTCCTGGCCCGACGAGCTCTCCGGCGGCATGCAGCAGCGCGTAGGCCTGGCCCGCGCGCTCGCCACCGACGCCGACGTGCTCCTCATGGACGAGTCCTTCAGCGCGCTGGACCCGCTGATCCGCCGCGACATGCAGGACCAGCTGCTCGAACTCCAGCGCAGCCTGAAGAAGACCATCGTCTTCATCACCCACGACCTCAACGAGGCCATGCGGCTGGGCGACCGCGTCGCCGTCATGCGCGACGGGCGCATCGTCCAGGTCGGCACCCCCGAGGACATCCTGCTGCGCCCCGCCGACGACTACGTCAGCTCCTTCGTGCACGACGTCGACCGCTCCCGCGTGCTGACCGCCGGCACCGTCATGGAGCCGCCGCAGCGTCCCGACGCCGGCGACTGCCGCTGCGAGACGGTCGCCCCGCGCACCCCGCTCGCCGACGTCCTGCCGGTCAGCGCGCGTGTCCCGCACCCCGTGACCGTCCGCGACCAGGCCGGCGACGTGGTCGGCGTCATCGACAGGCAGCGGCTGCTCGCGGCGCTCGGCGACCACGACGGACCGGTGACCCCCTGCACCGGCGACACGGCCCACGCGGCCCCGACCGCCGCGCCCGGGGTGCCGGCGCGGCCGCGGAAGGAGGCGGCGCGTGCCTAGGCTGCCCCTCGGCGACTGGACCGACAGCGCCGTCACCTATCTGCGCGACCACTTCGGCCCACTCTTCGACGTCATCAGCGCCGTCGTCTCCGGCATGTACGACGGCCTGGAGGCCGTGCTGCAGGCCCCCGCACCGCTGCTGCTCGCCGGGATCCTCGCGGTCCTCGCGCTGTGGCTGCGCGGCCTGACCGCCGGGGTGCTCGCCTTCGCGGGTCTGGCCGTCGTCGTCTCCGTGCAGCAGTGGGACGAGGCCATGGACACCTTGTCCCTGGTGCTCGTCGCCACCGTGATCACCATCGTGCTCGCCGTGCCGCTCGGCATCTGGTCGGCGCGCAACCGCACCGTCTCCGCCGCCCTGCGCCCAGTGCTGGACTTCATGCAGACGATGCCCGCCTTCGTCTACCTGATCCCCGGCATCTTCTTCTTCGGCGTCGGCCAGGTGCCCGGCATCATCGCCACCATCGTCTTCTCCCTGCCGCCGGGCGTGCGCATGACCGAACTCGGCATCCGGCAGGTCGACGAGGAGCTCGTCGAGGCCGCGGAGGCCTTCGGCACCGCCCCGCGCAGCACCCTGCTGAGGGTGCAACTGCCGCTCGCGCTCCCCACGATCATGGCGGGCGTCAACCAGGTGATCATGCTCGCGCTGTCCATGGTCGTCATCTCCGGAATGGTCGGCGGCGGCGGCCTCGGCGCCTCCGTCTTCACCGCCATCAGCCAGGTCGACATCGGCCTCGGCTTCGAGGCGGGCCTGTCCGTGGTCATCCTCGCCATGTACCTCGACCGCGTCACCGGCGCCCTCGGCGCCCGCGTCTCCCCGCTGGGCCGGCGCGCCATGGCCGCGGCCGCCTCCCCGCGCGGAGCGCGGCTGTGGAAGTACCGTCCGCAGACCTCCGTCGCCGTCGTGGGCATCGTCGCCCTCGCGCTGACCGCCGGCGGGATGGGCGTCCTCGGCGGCGGGGACGAGAGGACCGCCGTCCCCGAGGCCGACGACGTCGGCAAGGGCCGCCAGGTCGACATCGGCTACATCCCCTGGGACGAGGGCATCGCCTCCACCTACCTGTGGAAGGAGCTGCTGGAGCGGCGCGGGTACGAGCCGAAGGTCACCCAGTACGACGTCGGCGCCCTCTACACCGGCATGTCCGCGGGACGGGTCGACTTCGAGACCGACTCCTGGCTGCCCGTCACGCACCGGTCGTACTGGGAGAAGTACAAGAACGAGCTGGACGACTACGGCTCCTGGTACGGCCCCACCTCGCTCGAACTGACGGTGCCCTCCTACGTCAAGGGCATCGACTCGCTGGCCGACCTCAAGGGCAAGGGCAAGCAGTTCGGCGGCCGGATCATCGGCATCGAGCCCGGCGCCGGGATGATGAAGATGCTCAACGACACGGTGCTGGAGAAGTACGGGCTGCAGGGCGAGTACAAGGTCACCACCGGCTCGACCGCGAGCATGCTCGCCCAGCTCGACCGCTCCATGAAGGCGAAGGAGCCGGTCGTGGTGACCCTGTGGTCCCCGCACTGGGCCTACAGCGAGCACAGCCTCAAGAAGCTGAAGGACCCGCTCGGCGCCTGGGGCAAGGGCGACGGCATCCACACCCTCGCCCGCAACGGCTTCGCCGGCGACGAGCCGAAGGTCGCGAAGTGGCTGGCGGACTTCAAACTGAGCGAGAAGGAGCTCACCGGCCTGGAGGGTGCCGTGCACAAGGCCGGCCAGGGCCACGAGCAGGACGGCGTACGCGACTGGCTCGACGCCCACCCCGGTCTCACGGACCGGCTCGCCCCGGTCGGCTGACCGGACCCCGGCCCCGGACGGCGCGGCACCCGGCACTTCCCCTCCCTGGTGCCGGAGCCGCGCCGTCCGGCCCTCCCCGTCCGGCGGGGATCGATACGGTGGGGACATGACCCGTCGCGACTCCGGCCCCGCACGGCGTGTGGTCTCCCTCGTCCCCTCGCTCACCGAGGCGGTGGCGACCACGGCGCCCGCCCTGCTCGTGGGCGCCACCGACTGGTGCAACCAGCCGGCGGACCTGCGCGTCACGCGGGTCCGGGGCACGAAGAACCCCGACATCGCGGAGATCGTCCGGCTCGCTCCCGACCTGGTGATCGCCAACGAGGAGGAGAACCGCGCGCCCGACCTCGACGCGCTGCGCGCGGCCGGGCTGACGGTGCTGGTGACGGAGGTACGCAGTCTTCCCCAGGCCTTCCGGGAACTGCACCGCGTGGTCGTCGAGGCCTGCGGGCTGCCGCGCCCGGCCTGGCTCGACGCCGCGGAGAAGACCTGGGCGTCGCTCCGGCCCGCCGCCCACCCCCGCAAGGCCGTCGTCCCCGTCTGGCGCCGCCCCTGGATGGTGCTCGGCCGGGACACCTTCGCCGGCGACCTGCTGGCCCGGCTGGGGGTCGAGAACGTCTACGGCGACCACCAGGAGCGGTATCCGCGGGTGCCGGTCGACGAGCTCACCGGCAGCGGGGCGGACCTCGTCGTACTGCCCGACGAGCCGTACCGGTTCACGGCCGACGACGGGCCCGAGGCGTTCCCGGAGATACCCGCGGCGCTGGTCAGCGGCCGTCACCTCACCTGGTACGGCCCGTCCCTCGCCGAGGCGCCCGCCGTGCTCGCCGCCGCCCTCGCCCCGGCCGGGCCCGCGCCCGCCCGGCGCGCGTAGCGCGGTTGGACCGGGGTCGGTTGTTGCTGCCGGTTGCTCGTGTGCGGGTTGTTTGCGCCTGCGGCGGGCTGTCCCCCGCCCTCCCTCCCGATTGCCCGGCGCGGTTGGTGCGGGCCTCGCGCGGTTCGTGGTGGGCCGGGGGCGGGGCCTCCGGGGCTGGGCATTCTGTACCGCATATTTATGTGCATGGCGGGCGGTACTTGTTGTGCCGTCTGCGCCGCACAACAAATACACGTCAGCGTCCAGAACGCCCACCCTCCCCCAGCCTTCGGCCGGGGGTGCCCCCAACTCCCCTGCCCCCTCCGTATCGTTCGGCGACCAACGGCCGGAGGGGGGTAATGGGGGGCCACCCCTGCCAGCACCGCTGGAAGCTGCCTCCAGCAGGGAGTTCCCCGGCGCGAGGCCGAGCAAGAGTCGCGCACCGGTGGCCAGGGGCCCTGGCCCCTCGCGCTCGCGTGACGCAGGCAACCCCTGCGGGGGAGGTGCCACACCTCTGTCCTTCGGCGAGCAGCCAAACCGGCTCCCGCTCACCTTGTCGACGGCATCGAACTGGATGGAGTGGGCGTTGAGTAGGACGTGTGCGGCGACCCCGGATCGCCTCCTCACCCCCTCCGGCCGTCAGGCGCCCACGCATAGGGAGGGGGCGGGGAGTTGGGGGCACCCCCGGCCGAAGGCTGGGGGAGGGAGGGCGGGCGGCGACACGGCCCGCCGCAGGCGCAGACAACCCGCTCACGACAGTGGACCGCTCACCCTTCCGCCGGCATCAGCACGCGCGTCGGGATGGCCGTGGGCGTCGGGTAAGGCATGTGCGGCGACCCCGGACCGCCTCCTCACCACCCTCCGGCCGTCAGTCGCCCCACGGATACGGAGGGGGCAGGGGAGTTGGGGGCACCCCCGGCCGAAGGCTGGGGGAGGGTGGATGTTCTGGACGCTGCGCGATATTTGTGTGCGGCATCCGGGGCTCGAACATGAACCGCCCGCCATGCACGTAGATAACCCAGTCCAGGACGTGCAGCCCCAGAGGCCCCGGCCCACCACGCGCGCGAGGCGTCCACTGACCGCGCCGGATGGGGGTCCCCCCCGGCCGAAGGCTGGGGGAGGGAGGGAGGGCGGATGGACGCCCGCCGCAGGCGCAACGCACCCGCACACGACCACCGCCGCAACAACCGACCCCGGACGTCTCCGGAAAACCCGTTGGCCCCCGCGGGCGAAGCCCGCGATCCTCGGGGCATGACACGTGCCACCTGGGCCTCCCTGCCGCGTGACCTCTCCACCGCCGTCGAGGCACGCCTGGGCGCCCCCGTGGCCCGCGCCGCCGACCAGACGGGCGGCTTCTCCCCGGGCGTGGCGGCCCGCCTCTCCCTCACCGACGGCCGCCGCGCCTTCGTCAAGGCCGTGAGCCCGACGCAGAACCCGGATTCCCCGCACATCCACCGGGCCGAGGCCCGGATCGCCGCCGACCTGCCCCGGGACGTTCCGGCACCGCGTCTGCTGGACTCCTTCGAGCAGGACGGCTGGGTCGTCCTCGCCTTCGAGGACGTGGCCGGCCGCCACCCGACGGACCCCTGGGACGCGGAGGAACTGCGCCGCGTCATGGACGCGCTGGACGGCCTGGCCGGCCGGCTGACGCCGAGTCCGGTCGCCGCGCCCCCGGCCGCCGAACGCCTCGCGGGCAGCTTCGGCTGCTGGGCGGACCTGGCCGCGGACCGGGACGCCGGGACCGACGACCTGGGCGGCCTCGATCCCTGGGCGGCGGCCCATCTGGACGACCTCGCCGCCCTGGAGTCGGGCTGGCCCGGGGCCGTGGCCGGCGACACACTCGCCCACGGCGATCTGCGGGCGGACAACATCCTGCTGACCCCCGACGGCCGGGTCGTGTTCGTGGACTGGCCGTGGGCCTGCACGTCGACCGCGTGGTTCGACCTGCTCTGCATGCTGCCGAGCATCGTGATGCAGGGCGGCCCGGATCCGGAGGGGCTCTTCACGGACCACCCGCCGGCGCGCGACGCGGACCCGGCGGCGGTGGACGCGGCGCTGGCGGCTCTCACCGGGATGTTCCTGGTCCACGCCCGCCGGCCGGCGCCCCCGGGGCTGCCCACACTGCGGGCCTTCCAACGGGCGCAGGGGGAGGCGGCCCTGTCGTGGCTGCGCACCAGGCTGAGTCCTACGCTGCGGGCATGAGCGACCTCCACTTCCGCCCCGTCACCCGCCAGGACATCCCCGACGTCGTCGCCATGTTCGCCGACGACGGGCTCGGCCGGGGCCGCGAGACCCCGGACGACCTGGAGCCGTACTACGCGGCGTACGAACGCGTCGTCGCCGACCCCGGGCAGCACGTGGTCGTCGCCGAGCGGGACGGCGTTCCGGTCGGCGTGCTGCAGTTGTCGGTGATACCGGGGCTGTCACGGCGCGGCACGACGCGCTCGGTCATCGAGGCGGTGCGCGTGCACCGCGACGCCCGGGGCGGCGGCCTGGGGACGCAGCTGATCGAGTGGGCGGTCGAGGAGTCCCGCCGCCTGGGGTGCACGCTGGTGCAGCTCACCTCGGACCGGGCGCGCACCGACGCGCACCGCTTCTACGAGCGCCTCGGCTTCACGGCCTCGCACGTCGGCTTCAAGATGCAGCTCTGACCGCGCCGGCCGCCGCGGCGATCAGGGCGCGCATCACCCGTTCGTCCTCGTCCATCTCGGGGTGCCACTGGACCCCCAGTACGAAGCGGTCGCCCGGCAGCTCGACGGCCTCCGGCGTGCCGTCCTCGGCCTCGGCGCTGATCACCAGCCCCCGGCCGAGGGCGTCCACCGCCTGGTGGTGGTAGGTGGGCACGGTCGCGGCCTCCGGCACCGCCTCCGCGTAGCGCGTGCCGGGGACCGGCTTGACGGTGTGGCTGCCGAACACGCCCACCCGGGGGCCGCGGTGGCCGTCGATGTGCTGGGTGAGGGTGCCGCCGAAGGCGACGTTGAGCAGTTGCATCCCTCGGCAGATGCCCAGCAGGGGCACCCCGGCGGCGAGCGCGGCGTCGATGAGGGCCAGCTCCCAGGCGTCGCGTTCCCGCGCCGGCGGGTCGGTGCGCGGGTCGGGCTCGGCGCCGTAGCGCGCGGGCTCCACGTCCGGGCCGCCGGCGACCACCAGCCCGTCCAGCCGGGCCACGGCGTCCGCGGCGTGGGCGGGGTCGTCCGGCGGGAGCAGCGCGGCGAGGCCGCCGGAGCGCCGTACGAGCAGCGGGTACCCGGCGGGGAGCAGGGCGGAGGGCAGGTCCCAGCCGCCCCAGCGGGCCGAGCCGACCCAGTAGGTGCTGACACCGATCAGCGGACGGGCCACGGGAGCCTCCCTGCGACGCGCGGATTTCTTCTTGCACCGTACCCAACTGAGCCCCGGGCCCGTACTTTTGGATCACCTGTCGGACGGTAGGAGAGGTGATCACCCGTGGTGCACCGAACAGCCCCGCTCAGCACCGACGACCTGCGGCGACGCGTCGACTCCGGAGAGATCGACACGGTGGTCGTCGCCTTCACCGACATGCAGGGGCGCCTCCAGGGCAAGCGTTTCGCCGCCCGGCACTTCCTCGACGACGTCCTGGAGCACGGCACCGAGGGCTGCAACTACCTGCTCGCCGTCGACGCCGACATGAACACCGTGGACGGCTACGCCCTGTCCTCCTGGGAGCGGGGCTACGGCGACTTCGCCATGCACCCCGACCTCGGCACCCTGCGGATCACCGCCTGGGACGCCGCCACCGCGCTCGTCATCGCCGACCTGCGGCTGCTCGACCACGGCTCGACCCCGGTCGCCCCCTCGCCGCGGCAGATCCTGCGCCGCCAGACCGAGCGGCTCGCCGAGCGCGGCTGGTCCGCGTACGCCGGTACCGAGCTGGAGTTCATCGTCTTCAAGGACACCTACGAGCAGGCATGGACGAACGGCTACCGCGACCTGACCCCCGCCAACCAGTACAACGTCGACTACTCCCTGCTCGGCACCGGCCGCGTCGAGCCGCTGCTGCGCCGCATCCGCAACGAGATGGGCGCCGCCGGGATGCGCGTGGAGTCCGCCAAGGGCGAGTGCAACCTCGGCCAGCACGAGATCGCCTTCCGCTACGACGAGGCCCTGGTCACCTGCGACCAGCACAGCGTCTACAAGACCGGCGCCAAGTCGATCGCCGCTCAGGAGGGCTACTCCCTGACGTTCATGGCGAAGTACAACGAACGCGAGGGCAACTCCTGCCACATCCATCTCTCGCTGCGCGACGAGGACGGACGGCCGGTCTTCGCCGGTGACGAGCCGGGCGGCATGTCGGAGACGATGCGGCACTTCCTGGCCGGGCAGCTCGCCGCGCTGCGCGACTTCTCGCTGCTGTACGCGCCCAACATCAACTCCTACAAGCGCTTCCGGCCCGGTTCCTTCGCCCCCACCGCCGTCGCCTGGGGCCCGGACAACCGCACTTGCGCGCTGCGCGTGGTAGGGCACTCCCCGTCCGCGCTGCGCCTGGAGAACCGGGTGCCCGGCGGCGACGTCAACCCCTATCTCGCCGTCGCCGGGATGATCGCCGCCGGTCTGCACGGCGTGGAGCAGAAGCTCACCCTCCCCGAGCCCGTCACCGGCAACGCCTACGCCAGCGACGGCGTCGCGCACGTGCCGGCCACGCTCCGCGAGGCCGCCGAGCTGTGGGAGGCCAGCCCGATCGCCCGAGCGGCCTTCGGCGACGAGGTCGTCGAGCACTACCTGAACATGGCCCGCGTCGAACAGGACGCGTACGACACGGCCGTCACCGACTGGGAGCGCTACCGCTCCTTCGAACGCATGTGAGGCAGCGAGTGCCCGAAGCACCCGAACCGCTCGAAGCGCTGGACGTGCTCAACCCGGCCACCGAGGAGGTGATCGCCACCGTCCCCGCGGCGCGCCGGGAGGACGTCGACGCCGCCGTGGCCCGCGCGGCCCGCGCCCAGACCGCCTGGGCGGCCCTGGCCCCGGCCGACCGGGCCAGGCTGCTGCGCCGCTTCGCGTCCGCCGTGGACGCCAGCGTCGGCGAACTGGCCGCCCTGGAGGTGCGCGAGGCCGGGCACACCGCGGGCAACGCCCGCTGGGAGGCCGGCAACGTCCGCGACCTGCTCGACTACGCCGCGGGCGGTGTCGAACGGCTCAGCGGTCGGCAGATCCCGGTGCCCGGCGGCATCGACGTCACCTTCCTGGAACCGCTCGGCGTCGTCGGCGTCATCGCCCCCTGGAACTTCCCCATGCCCATCGCCGCCTGGGGGACCGCCCCGGCGCTCGCGGCGGGCAACGCGGTGATCCTCAAGCCCGCCGAGACCACCCCGCTGACCGCGCTGCGCCTGGCGGACCTGGCGCTGGAGGCGGGACTGCCCGAGCACCTCTTCCAGGTGCTGCCGGGCGAGGGTCCGGTCGCGGGGGCGGCCCTGGTCGAGCATCCGGGCGTGGCGAAGATCGTCTTCACCGGTTCGACCCGCGTCGGCAAGCAGATCATGGCCACCTGCGCCGGCACGCTCAAGCGGGTCACCCTGGAGCTCGGCGGGAAGTCGCCGAACATCGTCTTCGCCGACGCGGACCTGGAGAAGGCCGCGGCGACGGCGCCGATGGCCTTCCTCGACAACGCCGGCCAGGACTGCTGCGCCCGCACCCGCGTCCTGGTGCAGCGGCAGGTGTACGACCGCTTCATGGAACTGCTGGAGCCCGCCGTCCTGGCCGTCGGCGTCGGCGACCCCGCCGATCCGGCCACCGACATGGGCCCGCTGATCTCCGCCGCGCAGCGGGAGCGCGTCCGCTCGTACGTGGCCCCCGACGCGCCCGTCGCGATCCGCGGCACGGCCCCGGAGGGCAAGGGCTTCTGGTACCCGCCGACCGTGCTGACCCCCGCCGATCCGGCCGGGCGCGTCGCGGTGGAGGAGGTCTTCGGCCCGGTCGCCGTCGTCCTGCCCTTCGAGGACGAGGCCGACGCGCTGCGCCTGGCCAACGCCACCCCGTACGGCCTGTCCGGCTCGATCTGGACCCGGGACGTCGGCCGCGCCCTGCGGCTGGCCCGGGGCACCGCCGCCGGCAACCTGTCGGTCAACTCCCACAGCTCGGTGCGCTACTGGACACCGTTCGGCGGGTTCAAGCAGTCGGGGCTCGGGCGCGAGCTCGGCCCGGACGCGCTGGCCGCCTTCACCGAGACCAAGAACGTCTTCATCAGCACGGAGGAGTGATCCCGGCAATGACGCAAGCAGAAGCAGTGGTGTGCCGCCGCCTGGTGGGCCGGACGGCGGTGGTCACCGGCGCCGGCAGCGGCATCGGGCTCGCCTCGGCGCGCCGGCTCGCCTCCGAGGGCGCGCACGTGGTGTGCGCCGACATCGACGAGGCCGCGGGCAAGGCGGCCGCCGAGGAGACCGGCGGGCTGTTCGTCGAGGCCGACGTGACCGACGCGGGACAGGTGGAGGCGCTGTTCAAGGCGGCGTACGACACCTACGGCTCGGTCGACGTCGCCTTCAACAACGCGGGCATCTCGCCCCCCGACGACGACTCGATCCTGACCACCGGCATCGACGCGTGGCGGCGCGTGCAGGAGGTGAACCTCACCTCGGTGTACCTGTGCTGCAAGGCGGCGCTGCCCTACATGCAGCGCCAGGGCAAGGGCTCGATCATCAACACCGCGAGCTTCGTCGCCGTCATGGGCGCGGCGACCTCGCAGATCTCGTACACCGCGTCCAAGGGCGGCGTGCTGGCGATGTCCCGCGAGCTGGGCGTGCAGTTCGCCCGGGAGGGCATCCGGGTCAACGCGCTGTGCCCGGGGCCGGTCAACACCCCGCTGCTGCGGGAGCTGTTCGCGAAGGACCCGGAGCGCGCCGCGCGCCGCCTGGTGCACATCCCGGTGGGCCGCTTCGCGGAGGCGGAGGAGATCGCCGCGGCCGTCGCCTTCCTCGCCAGCGACGACGCGTCCTTCATCACAGGGGCGGAGTTCCTGGTGGACGGGGGTATCGCGGGGGCGTACGTGACCCCTCTGTGACCGGACGACTGACGGGAATCTTAAGGCCCGGGCCTTAGGGTGACGCCGTGACCATGACGACCCCGCCCGGCTGGTACCCAGAACCCGGGCAGACAGGCAACGGGCCCGCTCTGGAGCGCTGGTGGGACGGGACCGAGTGGACCGAGTACACCCGCACCGCTCCACCCCCCGCCCCGGCGTTCGGCGCCGGGGCGCCGGGCCATCCCCAGTACCCCGGCCACCCCGGCGCGTTCCCGCCGGCTCCCGGCAAACGGCGCGGCGGTCTGATCGCGATCGCCGTCATCGCCGCGGTCGTGGTGGCGGGTGCCGTGGTCGGAGGTGTCGTCGCCCTCGGCAAGGGAGGCGGCGGCAGCGCGGACTCCGCCCGGCCCGCCCCGTCCCTCACGGCCCCCGGGCAGGGCCCGGACGGCGGCGGCCCGCCGGACCTGCCCAAGAGCGAGCCCGGTTTCGCCCTGGACGCCGTCGACGGCGTCAGCCTGCCCGTGCCCGACGGCTGGACCGGCACCACCAGCCGGTACGGGCTCGCGGAGCTCACCGTGGGCGAGTACGCCTGCCCCGGCGACCCCTCGAGCAACTGCCTGCGCGGCGGCGTCTTCTCGATGCCCGCCGTGTCGGTGAAGCTGAAGTCCACCACCGCCGAGGCCGCGGCCAAGGAGGACATCTCCGCCAACGCCGAGGGGGCCTACGGCGGCAAGATCTACGGCGACATCACCTCGCACACGCAGCTGCTGTCGCAGAAGGTCGCGGTCGCGGGCGAGCAGGGCTACCTGGTGCGCTGGAAGGTCGTCACCGAGAGGGGCGACGACGGCTACGTCCAGTCGCTGGTGTTCCCCTCGCCGTCGGACCCCGAAAGGCTCGTGCTCGTCCGCTACGGCTTCGACATCAACCCCAAGGCGCCCGGCCTCGCCGTGATGGACGAGATCACCAAGGGCATCAAGGCCTCGGGCTCCGGTGGCGGCACCGGCGTGTGACCCCCGTCCCCGCACGAGGGCGCCCCGGTCCGGTCCGTCCGGCCGGGGCGTCCGCGCGTCAGAGGAACGTCCTGCCCTCACCGCGGTAGGTCGGCACCGCCCGCACCACCCGGTCCCCCTCGACCAGGTGCAGCGTGTCGAAGCGCTCGCACAGCTCACCCGCCTTGGCGTGCCGGAACCAGACCTTGTCGCCGATCAGCAGATCATCGGCGGCCGTCCCGAGCAGCGGCGTCTGCACCTCGCCCGGCCCCTCCTGCGGGTCGTAGCGCAGCCCTTGCGGCAGGAAGGGGACGGGCAGCCGGTCCCGGCCGGCCGCGCCCGAGGCCGGGTAGCCGCCGCCGAGGACGGTGACGACACCCACGCCCGGGCGCCGCACCACGGGCTGCGCGAACAGCGCCGCCGGACGGCCCCGGAAGGAGGTGTAGTTGTCGAACAGCCGCGGCACGTACAGACCCGATCCGGCGGCGATCTCCGTCACCGCGTCCTCGGCGGCCGTGCTCTGCACACTGCCCGTGCCGCCGCCGTTGACGAACTCCAGCCCGGGCGCCACCTCCCGCACCGCCCGCACGGCCTCCGCGCGCCGCGCCGCCAGCTCCCGGCGCGCCGCCGCCTGCATCAGCCGCACCGCCCGCGAGCGCAGCGGCCGGCCGCTGACCGAGTCGCCGACGCCGGCCACATGGCCCTCGTACGCCATGATCCCCACCAGCTTGAAGCCGGGCCGCCGGGACACCTCCCGGGCCAGCGCCGCCATCTGCTCCGGCTGGTGGAGCGGGGAGCGCAGCGCCCCGATGCGGAGCCGGCCGCCCAGCATCTTCAGCGAGGTGTCCAGCTCCAGGCAGACCCGGACGATCTCGGAGCCGCCCGCGCGGGAGGAGTCGACGAGGTCGAGCTGCGCCACGTCGTCGACCATGACGGTCACCGCGGCCGCCAGCTTCGGGTCCGCGGCCAGCTCCGCGTAGGCGGAACGATCCGCCGAGGGGTACGCCAGCAGGACGTCGTCGAAGCCCGAGCGCGCCAGCCACAACGACTCTGCGAGGGTGAAGGACATGACGCCCGCGAAGCCGTCCCGCTCCAGCACCCGCTCCAGGAGGGCACGGCAGCGGACCGACTTGGACGCCACCCGGATCGGCTTGCCGCCCGCCCTGCGGACCAGGTCGTCCGCGTTGGCGTCGAACGCCTCCAGATCGACGATCGCCACCGGCGCGTCGAGGTGGGCGGTGGCCCGGTCGTACCGGGCGCGAGCTGCTCCCTGATCAGACATGCGCGAAGCTTGCCAGAATGCCCCTACCGAGCGGTAGGGGCAAGTGATCCGTACTGACGCGTCGTGACGTCGCCGCGCCCAGTAGAGTGACGCCGCAGTCCATCGTGTGAACGGGCCGTCCGCCGTGCGGCCGTGAGGGGGCACCGGGTGAGCGCCGGTTTCGACAACGGGGGAGCGACCCCCCGGCCGAGCTGGTCCCCACCGCGCCCGATACCGCCGCCGCACGCTTCCGCTCCGCCCCAGGGCTCCGCCCTGCACACCTCCGCCTCCGCCCAGTGGGCGGCCGGCGCCGCCCCCGGCCGCGCGTCCGCGCCCTGGGCCGCCGCGGGCCCCGCCGCCGGCGGCGGGGCCGAGGGCGGGCCGCCGCGGGAGCTGTACGGCACGGCACCGGTGCCGGCGCCCCCGTACCCGCGACCCGCGGGAGAGCGGGGCCCCGTCGGCGTCGCCTACCCGGCCGGCCCCGTACCGCCCCCGCCGCCCGCGCACCCCCCGGCGGCGGCCTGGTCCTCGCCCGTACCGCACTCGGCGCAGCCGCCGTACCCTCCCCGGCCGCCACACGCCCCCACGCACGCCGCCCGGGCGCGGCCCCGCACGGCCGCCGCCGCGCTGTGCCTGGTGCTGGGCCTCGGCCTGCTCGGCGGCGCCGGCGCCGGCGTGTGGATCAACCACGACCCGGCCGCGCCCACCCCCACGGCGGCTGAGGCGAGCAGGCGCGACTTCGCCCTCGCCCGCGGCCTGTGGCACAGCACGCCCGTCGGCACGCTCTTCCCGGCCACCCTGCACGGCAAGGGCCTCGGCCCGGGCGGCGCCGAACGCACCTGGACACGGATCGGCGTCGCACCGGCAGGCGACTGCCGGGAGGCCTTCGACCCGCTGCTGGCGAAGGTGCTGCGTCCCGCCGGCTGCGTGAAACTGCTGCGCGCCACCTACGCCGACGCCACGTCGAGCGCCGTGACCACGGTCGGACTCCTCGTCACCAAGGCCGAGGCCCCCACGATGCGCAAGCTGCACAACCGCTGGATCTCCGAACGCCTCGGCTCCCGCGGTGATCTGATGCCCCGTCCGGTCGCCTTCCCGGGCACCGTCGCGGACGGCTTCGGCGACCGCCAGCGTGCCAGCTGGACCGTCACGGTCGCCGCCGACCTGCCCGTCGTCGTGTACGCGGTGAGCGGCTTCGCCGACGGCCGTGAGATCGCCGTCCCGCAGCCCGCCGCCTCGGCCGTGAGCGCGGGCGCCACGACCGCGCCCGCCCAGGCCGGACTGGGGCACGAGGCCGACGCGCTGGCCGACGCCGTCGCCGACCGGGCCCGCCGGGCCGCGGGCTCGCTGACCGCCACCCCGACGGGAGGTTCCGGATGAGGCGACTGGCCACCGCGATGACCGCAGCGGCCCTCGTCCTGCTGCCCGTCGTCCCGGCCCACGCCGACGCCGTACGCGACGCGGACTGGGCGCTGGACGCGCTGCACGCGCAGGAGGCCTGGCAGCGGACGAAGGGCAAGGGCGTCACCGTCGCCGTCCTCGACACGGGCGTGGACGGCACCCATCCGGACCTGTCCGGCCAGGTCCTCGATGGCAAGGACATGGTCGGCTTCGGGGCCCGCCGCGGCGACGTCGCCTGGGCCCGGCACGGCACCGGCATGGCCGGGATCATCGCCGGTCACGGCCATGGCCCCGGCGGCTCCGACGGCGTGCTGGGCATCGCCCCGGAGGCCAGGATCCTTCCGGTGCGGGTGATCCTGGAGGACAAGGACCCGCAGCGGAAGAAGGCCCGCACCACGCGCGGCAGCGCCCTCGCCGACGGCATCCGCTGGGCCGCCGACCACGGTGCCGACGTCATCAACCTCTCCCTGGGCGACGACAGCCGCACCGCCCACCCCGAGGCGCAGGAGGACGACGCGGTCCAGTACGCCCTGCGCAAGGGCGTGGTCGTCGTCGCCTCCGCAGGGAACGGCGGCGAGCAGGGCAACCGGGCCTCCTACCCCGCGGCGTACCCGGGCGTCATCGCGGTGGCCGCCGTCGACCGCTACGGCTCCCGCGCCGCCTTCTCCACCCGCCGCTGGTACGCGACGGTCGCCGCGCCGGGCGTCGACGTCGTGATAGCCGACCCCAACCGCCGCTACTACGAGGGCTGGGGCACCAGCACCGCCTCCGCGTATGTGTCGGGCGCGGCCGCGCTCGTCCGCTCCGCCTACCCCCGGCTCAGTCCCGCCCAGGTGAAGCGGCTGCTGGAGGACACCGCCCGGAGTTCCCCGGCGGGCGGCCGCGACGACGCCGTCGGCCACGGCCTGGTGGACCCGGCGGCCGCGCTGAAGGCTGCGGCCAAGGTCGAGCCCGAGGCCGTCGTGCCGAGTGCCGTTCCCTACACGCGCAAGTACTTCGGCGCCGGTCCCGACGCGGCGAAGGCGGCAGCGGCGGCCGACGGGGACACCCTGGGCGACGGCATCGCCGTGGTCTTCGCGGTCGCCGGCACCGGACTGGTCGCCGCGGCGGCCCTGTTGTGGCTGCGGCCCCGGCTCACGAACTCCCGGAACGGCCGGCGGCACGGCTGAAGGACCCGACCGCCGCCCGCGCGGCCCGTTCCACCAGCGTGATGCCGGCGGCCTGCGTCGTGCTGCCGCGGGAGACCACGGCGACCAGATACGTCCGCCCGCCGGCCCTGACCCGGCCGATGCTGTTGATGTCCCACAGCCCGGTCGTACTCCGCCGCAGCCAGCCGTTCTTGACCTCGTAGGAGCCGTCGGCCGCGGTCGGCACGCCCCAGGCCTGCGCGGCCGCGACGCGTCCCATCAGCCGCCGGACATACGCGCGGGACGCCGTGCCGAGGGCGCCGTCGGTGCCGAAGACGCTTTGCAGCAGCGTGAGTTGGTCCGACGCCGTGGTCTGGGTCAGCCCCCACAGCGGCCCGCTGCCCGCCGTGGTCGAGGTGAGCCCGAGGCGCCGGTTGGCGGCGTTCAGCCCGGCGCCCCGGCCTATCGCGCGCCACAGCGCGCTGGCCGCCGCGTTGTCGCTGTCCTCGATCATCACCTCGGCCCAGGCCTTCTCCTGCGCCGTCAGGTCCCGCCCAGCGTCCTGGGCCTGGAGCAGCAACGCCGCCAGGATGTCGACCTTGACGATGCTCGCCGTGTCGTACCGCCCGTCCCCGTGCACCGCCCGGCCGCCCGTGGCGGTGTCCAGCACCGCCACCGAGTAGCGGGCCCCCGGGTCCCCCGACACGTCCCGCAGCGCCGTCGCCAGTACCTCGCTCCACACCATCCGGGGCTCCTCGCTCACCTTCACGATCGCCACGTTCGCCGCCGCGCCGGTACCGGTCGCGGTCACCGCGGCCGTGCCGAGCACGGCGCACGCCGGCAGCGCGGTCGCCGACACTCCGCGCACGGTGCCGCGCGGGGCAGGGCCGGCGGCGTCCGTACGGCGGGGTTCCCGTAAGCCATGCCCGGAGAAGCCAGGGACGGAAACTGCGCGGTCCGTGAGAGGCGGATGGAGGGGGCGTGAGAGATCGCGGCCGGGCAGCCCCGATACCCTCGGGAGGTGGCTCTCAAGAACATCCCCGACTCCGGCTTCTCCGACGACGACGGCACCGCCGACCCCCGGCTCGCGGCGGCGCTCGCCGCGTACGACGCCGATCCGTCGGCCGAACCCGAGGTGCTGGCGGCGCTCCCGGGCGCGCGCTTCCTGGTGCCGGTGGTGGCGCTGCTCGGGGAGGTCGAGGAGGGACCGGGAGGGCTGCGCCGGGAGAAGACCAGCGACATGGCGGTCCCGACCCTGCAGGCGGCCGACGGGCGCAAGGCGCTGCCGGCGTTCACCTCCACGGAAGCCCTGGCGCGCTGGCGGCCGGACGCGCGGCCGGTGGCCGTGCCGCTGGGACAGGCGCTTCAGGCGCTGGCGCACGAGAAGGCCGACACCCTGCTGATCGACATGGCCGGGCCCGTGCCGTACGCGCTGACCGGCGGCGCGTTGCGCGCCGTCGCGTCGGGCCGCGCGGGAGCGGACCCGCTGGCCGACCCCGCGGTGCGCGAGGCCCTGCGGGCCGCGGCGGGGACGGCGCCGGAAGTGGTCCGCGCGCACCTCGTCCCCTCGGCGGACGCCGACGGCACGCTGGGGCTGGTCCTGGAGGCGGGCGCCGACGTGGCGCTGGTCGCGCAGCGCGTCTCGGCGACGCTCGCGGCGGACGAGGTGCTGCGCGGCGCGCTGGTGCGCGGCATCGAACTGGCGCTGCTCCCGGCGGACACCCGGCTGCCCGGCGAACCGCTCTTCACGCGCTGACGGCGCCGCCCCGGCGGGGGGCGACGCCGTCTCGAACGTACGGAGCGGGGCGGCCTAGCCGTGGACGGGGCCGGTGAACTTCTCGCCGGGGCCCTCGCCCGGGGCGTCGGGGACGACGGACTCCTCACGGAAGGCGAGCTGCAGCGACTTCAGGCCGTCCCGCAGCGGGGCGGCGTGGTAGGAGCCGATCTCGGTCGCGCCGGCGGTGACCAGGCCGGCCAGCGCGGTGATCAGCTTGCGTGCCTCGTCGAGGTCCTTGTGCCGGTCGCCGTCCTCCGCGAGGCCGAGGTTCACCGCCGCCGCGCTCATCAGGTGCACCGCGACCGTGGTGATCACCTCGACCGCCGGGACGTCCGCGATGTCGCGGGTCATCGTGTCGAAGTCGGGGCGGTCCGCGGAGGGGGACTGGTGCTGGGGGCTGGCGTCACTCATGCCTCACACGATAGGCCCACGTCGGCCGATTACGGTCTGCGGTCGGACACTGGTATGCTTGACGATCGACCGGCTGGACACCCCGTGGACGTCACGGAAACGGAGCGTTCCAGCCCACAAGTGGAGGCTCCGATCTCCCACCTTGCCGGCCCTCGAGGGCGGCGGGTCACCGGTCAGGTGCCGTGTCCCCGGAAGAGGAGGCGGTGCCCGACGCGCCCCGCGGGAATGCCGCGGCGGTGCTCCCGGTTGTGAGGAGCATCCGCCTGTGACCCGTATGGGGCGTTTTTTCGCGCCTCCTCACGGGCCGGACCAAGTTTTCAGACGTTACGCGCCTGTCAATCCAGTCAGTCGCGTGGTGCTACCGAGGAGGCCCCATCAGCGCCGAGCCCCGCATCAACGACCGGATTCGCGTCCCCGAGGTGCGACTCGTCGGTCCCAGTGGCGAGCAGGTCGGCATCGTGCCGCTTGCCAAGGCACTGGAGCTTGCGCAGGAGTACGACCTCGACCTGGTCGAGGTGGCGGCGACCGCACGCCCGCCGGTCTGCAAGCTCATGGACTACGGCAAGTTCAAGTACGAGTCGGCCATGAAGGCCCGTGAGGCGCGCAAGAACCAGGCGCACACGGTCATCAAGGAGATGAAGCTCCGGCCGAAGATCGACCCGCACGACTATGACACCAAGAAGGGTCACGTCGTCCGGTTCCTCAAGCAGGGCGACAAGGTCAAGATCACGATCATGTTCCGCGGTCGTGAGCAGTCGCGCCCGGAACTGGGCTTCCGACTGCTGCAGCGGCTCGCCGACGACGTCCAGGACCTGGGCTTCGTCGAGTCCTCGCCGAAGCAGGACGGCCGCAACATGATCATGGTTCTCGGTCCGCACAAGAAGAAGACCGAGGCGATGGCCGAGGCCCGCGAGGCGCAGGCCGCCCGCAAGGCCGGTCGCCTGCCGAAGGACCCTGACGAGCACGAGCAGGAGCAGGAGCTCGAGCAGGACGCTCCCGCCGACGCCAGCTGACGCCGTCTGACGGCGTTGCCAGGACCCGGAGTCCGCTCCGGGTAACGCAATGAAGGACTGACGCTCTCCGTCCGCCCCCGGGCGGACGGGAGGGCCAGCGACGAGGAGACTACGGCGCATGCCGAAGAACAAGACCCACAGCGGTGCGAGCAAGCGATTCAAGATCACCGGCTCCGGCAAGGTGATCCGCGAGCGCGCCGGCAAGCGCCACCTGCTTGAGCACAAGCCGTCGACGAAGACCCGTGCCCTCACCGGCACTGTCGTCCTGGCCAAGCCCGACGCCAAGAAGATCAAGAAGCTTCTCGGCAAGTGACGGCACGCCCCCTTCGATCAGGGGGCGCGATGCTGGACCGGGACCCATTCGTTTTCGGGCCGTGTGAGCACCCCCACGGTCCCTTAGAAGGAGTTATCTAGTGGCACGCGTCAAGCGGGCAGTCAACGCCCAGAAGAAGCGCCGGGCGATCCTCGAGCAGGCCAGCGGTTACCGCGGCCAGCGGTCCCGCCTGTACCGCAAGGCGAAGGAGCAGGTCACCCACTCCCTCGTCTACAACTACAACGACCGCAAGAAGCGCAAGGGCGACTTCCGTCAGCTGTGGATCCAGCGCATCAACGCCGCTGCCCGCGCCAACGGCATCACCTACAACCGCTTCATCCAGGGTCTGAAGGCCGCCAACGTCGAGGTGGACCGCAAGATCCTCGCCGAGCTGGCCGTGAACGACGCCAACGCGTTCGCCGCGCTGGTCGAGGTGGCCCAGAAGGCCCTCCCGAGCGACGTCAACGCCCCCAAGGCGGCCTGACCCACGCTCTTCCGGACCCGCAGGCACTGCGCCTGCGGGTCCGTGCTGCGTTCCGGAGCGCCGCGCCCCGCGCTTCCGGCCGGACACCGACGACCGAAGTGAGTGCACCGCCCATGCCCGGCCCCGAGCTGACCTCCCTGCGATCCCCCCGTGTCGTCGCCGCGCGGCGCCTCGCCAAGCGCAGCTTCCGCGGCAAGGAACGGCGCTTCCTCGCCGAGGGACCGCAGGCCGTGCGCGAGGCCATGGCCCACCTGGTCGAGGTCTACGTCACCCCCGAGGCCGCCGTCCGGCACGACGGGATCGTCGCCGCGGCCCGCGCCGCCGGGGTGCCCGTGCTCACCGCGACGGACGAGGTCGTCGCCGAGATGTCGGACACCGTCACCCCGCAGGGGATCATCGGCCTGTGC
This sequence comes from Streptomyces sp. BoleA5, assembly GCF_000373665.1. Taxonomy (NCBI): domain Bacteria; kingdom Bacillati; phylum Actinomycetota; class Actinomycetes; order Kitasatosporales; family Streptomycetaceae; genus Streptomyces; species Streptomyces sp. BoleA5. The sequence continues at coordinate 186,848 of NZ_KB892156.1, read as the reverse complement.
CGCTTCCTGGACACCCCGTTCGAGGAGGTGCTGCGCGCCCGGCCCAAGCTCGTCGCCGTCCTGGCCCATGTGCGCGACCCCGGCAACGCCGGCACCGTGCTGCGCTGCGCGGACGCCGCGGGCGCGGAGGCGGTCGTCCTCACCGACGCCTCCGTCGACCTGTACAACCCCAAGGCAGTCCGCGCCTCCGTCGGCAGCCTCTTCCACCTTCCCGTCGCCGTCGGCGTCCCCATGGAGACCGTCGTGGACGGCCTGCGCGGGGCCGGGGTGCGGCTGCTCGCCGCCGACGGCGCGGGGGAACGCGACCTCGACGCCGAACTGGACGAGGGCACGATGGGCGGCCCCACCGCCTGGATCTTCGGCAACGAGGCCTGGGGCCTGCCGGAGGAGACCCGCGCACTCGCGGACGAGGTGGTGCGCGTCCCCATCCACGGCCGCGCCGAGAGCCTCAACCTCGCCACGGCCGCCGCCGTGTGCCTCTACGCCTCCGCCCGCGCGCAGCGTGCTCCCGGAGGGTGCCGCTCCGTAACGATGAGCTAGTAGTGTGACGCCCCGGGGACCGCCCTGGAGAGGGGGTTACGGGGATGGACGTCAGGATGAACGGCGGCACGCCGCGGAGCGCGCCGGAGGGCTGGCCGGCTGTCCTGACCGAACTCGGCGTCACAGCCGACGAGCTCCCGGACGGCCTCGTCGTCGCCGACGAGCGCGGGGTCGTGCTCTGCTTCAACGCCGCCGCCGCCCGGATCACCGCGCTCGACCCCGCCGACGTCCTCGGCCGCCCGATCGAGCAGGCGCTGCCCCTGGAGGACCTGGACGGACGCCGCTGGTGGCAGCTCACCGACCCGTACACGGGCCTGGCCACCCGCACCGGGCAGCCCGAGCGCAACCTGCTGCTCCCCGGCGGCCGGGAGGTGCTGGTCTCCGCCCGGTACGTCCGCGACCACCCCACGGGACCGGTGCGCCGGCTGGTCGTCGCGCTCCGCGGTACCGAGGCGCGGCGGCGGACCGAGCGCAGCCACGCCGAGTTGATCGCCACCGTGGCGCACGAGCTGCGCTCCCCCCTCACCTCGGTCAAAGGCTTCACCGCCACCCTCCTGGCGAAGTGGGAACGCTTCACCGAGGACCAGAAGAAGCTCATGCTGGAGACCGTGCACGCCGACGCCAACCGCGTCACCCGGCTCATCGCCGAGCTGCTCGACATCTCCCGCATCGACTCCGGCCGTCTGGAGGTGCGCCGGCAGCCGGTCGACATCGCCGCGGCGGTGCGGCGCCACGTGGACGCCCTCGTCGCCGCCGGACAGCCCGCGGACCGCTTCGCCGTACGGGTCGCCCGGTCGCTGCCCTCGCTGTGGGCCGACCCCGACAAGGTCGACCAGATCCTGGGGAACCTGCTGGAAAACGCGGTGCGCCACGGCGAGGGAACTGTCACCATTGACGTAGCACCCTCGTCGTCGCCGCGCGAGCGCGGATGGTCCGGAACGGCGGTGACCGTGAGCGACGAGGGACCCGGCATCCCGGAGGAGTCCATGAACCGCGTCTTCACCCGCTTCTGGCGGGGCAGCAAACGCGGCGGCACGGGCCTGGGGCTGTACATCGTCAAGGGCATCGTCGAGGCCCACGGCGGTTCGATCACGGTGGGCCGCGCGCCCGGCAAGGGCGCCCAGTTCCGATTTACCCTGCCCGTCGGGGCGCCGGCCTTCACGGTCTGAGCATCGCGTGGTGATCCACCGGCCCCGACGGGCGTGACCAGCCTTTCCCCGTGGCCCCGATAGACTCGACCCTTGGCATTCAGCGGTCGGGCGAGCAGGTCGGCCACGCCATCACCCACATCGGAACGGGAAGAAATGTCGGCACCGAACAAGTCGTACGACCCTGTCGAGGTCGAGGCACTGAAACCGGAAGAGATCGAGCGCCGGCGCGACGAGGCGCTCGCCGCCATCGCCGAGGCCGCCGACCTCGACGCGCTGCGCGAGGTCAAGGTGGCCCACACCGGGGACCGCTCGCCGCTCGCCCTCGCCAACCGTGAGATCGGCGCACTGCCGCCGCACGCCAAGGCGGACGCGGGCAAGCGCGTCGGCCAGGCCCGCGGCGCGGTCAACCAGGCGCTCAAGGCCCGGCAGGAGGTGCTGGAGAGCGAGCGCGACGAGCGCGTGCTCGTCGAGGAGGCGGTGGACGTCACCCTGCCGTACGACCGCGTCCCGCGCGGCGCCCGGCACCCGCTGACCACGCTCTCCGAGCGCATCGAGGACATCTTCGTGGCCATGGGCTACGAGGTGGCCGAGGGCCCCGAGGTCGAGGCCGAGTGGTTCAACTTCGACGCCCTGAACATCTGGGCGGACCACCCGGCCCGCACCATGCAGGACACGTTCTTCGTCGAGGGCGACAAGCCCGCCGGAACCGGTCCCGAGGAGAGCGGCGTCGTGCTGCGCACGCACACCTCCCCGGTGCAGATCCGCTCCCTGCTCGACCGCGAGCCGCCGGTCTACGTGATCTGCCCCGGCCGGGTCTACCGCTCGGACGAGCTGGACGCCACGCACACCCCGGTGTTCAACCAGGTCGAGCTGCTCGCCGTGGACGAGGGCCTGACCATGGCCGACCTCAAGGGCACCCTGGACCACATGGTCCAGTCGCTCTTCGGCGCGGACATCACGACCCGGCTCCGCCCGAACTACTTCCCCTTCACCGAGCCGTCCGCCGAGATGGACATGGTCTGCTACGTCTGCCGCGGCGAGTCCGTCGGCAACCCGGACCGTCCCTGCCGCACCTGCGGCAGCGAGGGCTGGATCGAGCTCGGCGGCTGCGGCATGGTCAACCCCCGGGTGCTCACCGCCTGCGGCGTCGACCCGGAGAAGTACAGCGGCTTCGCCTTCGGCTTCGGCATCGAGCGCATGCTGATGTTCCGTCACAACGTCGAGGACATGCGAGACATCGTCGAGGGTGACGTGCGCTTCACCCTTCCGTTCGGGATGGAGATCTGATGCGGGTCCCGCTTTCTTGGCTGCGGGAGTACGTCGACCTGCCCGCCGGCGAGTCCGGCCGCGACGTCCAGGCCAAGCTCATTTCCGCCGGTCTCGAGGTCGAGACCGTCGAGCGGCTCGGCACCGGCCTCAAGGGCCCGCTGGTGGTCGGCAAGGTGCTCACCATCGAGGAGCTGAGCGGCTTCAAGAAGCCGATCCGCTTCTGCACCGTCGACGTCGGCACCGCCAACGGCACCGGTGAGCCGCAGGAGATCGTCTGCGGCGCGAGCAACTTCGCCGTCGGCGACAAGGTCGTCGTCATCCTCCCCGGCGGCGTGCTGCCCGGGAACTTCGAGATCTCCGCGCGCAAGACCTACGGGCGCACCTCGCACGGCATGATCTGCTCGGGCGCCGAGCTGGGCATGGGCGACGACGGCTCGCACGGCATCATCGTCCTGCCGCCGGAGCACGAGGCCGGCACCGACGCGATCGAGCTGCTGGAGCTCGTCGACGAGGTGCTGGACATCGCGGTCACCCCCGACCGCGGCTACTGCCTGTCCATGCGCGGCGTCGCCCGCGAGGCCGCCATCGCCTACGGTCTGCCGCTGCGCGACCCGGCACTGCTCGACGTGCCCGGCCCGAACTCCTACGGCTACGAGGTGCAGGTCTCCGACCCGGTCGGCTGCGACCGCTTCACCGCGCGCACCGTCACCGGCCTGGACCCGGAGGCCGGCTCGCCGATCTGGCTGCAGCGCAGGCTGCAGAAGGCCGGCATGCGCCCGATCTCGCTCGCCGTGGACGTCACCAACTACGTGATGCTGGAGCTCGGTCAGCCCCTGCACGCCTACGACCGGACCCGCGTCGAGGGCGTCATCGGCGTCCGCCGGGCGCAGCCGGGCGAGAAGCTGACCACGCTCGACGGCCAGGTCCGGGTCCTCGACCCCGAGGACCTGGTGATCACCGACAACCGCGGGCCGATCGGCCTGGCCGGTGTCATGGGCGGCGCCGACACCGAGATCGACGACGCGGGCGCCTCGACGACCGACGTCGTCATCGAGGCCGCGCACTTCGACCCGGTCGCCATCGCCCGTACCGCGCGCCGTCACAAGCTGTCCTCCGAGGCGTCCAAGCGCTTCGAGCGCGGTGTCGACCCGCAGGCCGCGGCCGCCGCCGCCCAGCGCACCGTCGACCTGCTGGTGCTGCTCGCGGGGGGCACCGCCGAGGCCGGCGTCACCGAGGTCATCGCGCCCTCCGCGCCGCACACCATCACCATCCCCGCCGACCACCCGGACAAGGTGGCGGGCATGGCGTACGGCCGCGAGACCGTGGTGCGCCGCCTCCAGCAGGTCGGCTGCGACGTCTACGGCGCCGACGAGCTGATCGTCACCGTGCCGTCGTGGCGGCCCGACCTGCGCGACCCCAACGACCTCGCCGAGGAGGTCATCCGGCTGGAGGGCTACGAGAACCTGCCCTCCACCCTGCCGAACCTGCCCTCCGGCCGCGGTCTGACCGAGTCGCAGAAGCTGCGCCGCCGGGTCGGCCGGGCGCTCGCCGGGGCCGGCTACACCGAGGTGCAGAACTACCCGTTCCTCGGTGAGCCCGTCTTCGACCAGCTCGGCCTCGACGCGGACGACCCGCGCCGCATCACCGTCAAGCTGGCCAACCCGCTGTCGGACGAGGAGCCCGCGCTCCGCACGACCATGCTCCCGGGCCTGCTCCACGCCCTGCGCCGCAACGTGGGGCGCGGCGCGCACGACCTCGCGCTCTTCGAGACCGGCCTGGTCTTCCGCCCCAGCGGCGAGGAGCCCGCGCCGCCGCGGCTGCCCGTCGACCGGCGCCCGACGGACGCCGAGATCGCCGCGCTCGACGCCGCCCTCCCGCGCCAGCCGAGGCGCGTCGCGGTGGTCCTGGCCGGTGCCCGTGAGCAGGCCGGCTGGTGGGGCCAGGGCCGTCCCACGCAGTGGGCCGACGCCATCGAGGCGGGGCGGATCGTCGCCGCCGAGGCCGGGGTCGAGCTGATCGTCCGCCAGGACCAGCAGGCCCCCTTCCACCCCGGCCGCTGCGCCGCGCTCCTCGCGGTCGTCGACGGCGAGGAGGTGCTGGTCGGCAACGCCGGTGAGCTGCACCCCCGGGTGATCAAGGCACTCCACCTGCCGGAGCGCACCTCCGCCATGGAGGTCGACCTCGACCGTCTGGAGCGCGCCTCCGGCGGCCCCGTCGTCGCGCCCCGGGTGTCCACCTTCCCGGTGGCCACCCAGGACGTCGCCCTGGTCGTGGACGGCTCCGTCCCGGCCGCCGAGGTGGAGGGCGCCCTGCGCTCCGGCGCCGGCGAACTGCTCGAATCGCTGCGGCTGTTCGACATCTTCACCGGTGAGCAGATCGGGGCGGGCAAGAAGTCGCTGGCCTACAGCCTGCGCTTCCGCGCCCCGGACCGCACGCTCACCGCGGAGGAGGCCTCCGCGGCCCGCGACGCGGCCGTCGCCGCCGCTGCGGAGCGCACGGGGGCGGCCCTGCGCGGCGCCTGACGCACGCGACGTCGCGTTCCAGTGGGGCGCCCCCGGTCCGCCGGGGGCGCCCCACCGGCGTTCCCGCCGGTCACGTAGCCCGATCGGGTGAAATGACTCCCCTCGGTATCCGGTTCGTCGCACCGAGTCGCCACAATCGTTCGGAACCAGGGCCCACACGACGCGGGGGCTGTGTCGTCGCCTGCCGCGTCAACGGCTTCAGGGGGAGCCCCGAGGCATGATCCGACCCAGGGCGGTGAACCGCCGGAGCGGCGGCAGGGCGCGTGGGCTGGTGATCCTCTCGCTTCCCGGTCTGTGGGTGGCCGCGGTGCTGGGCCTGGTGTACGCGGTGCCCGGCGGGGTCCAGTGGGCGCCCGCCGCGGTCGCGGCCCCGGTGATCGCCTGCGCCGGCACCGGACGCCGTCGCTGCGTCCTGGTCAGCGGCGGGCTCGCCGTGGCGGCCGTCGCGCTGCCGGACACCGGACAACTGCTGGGTACCGAGGTCGCCGTCCTCGCCGTCCTGGCCGTCTGCTTCCGGCTCGCCGACCGCAGGGCCCGGCTCGCCGCCGAGCTCGACCGCACCCGGGAGATCGCCGCCGCCGCCCAGCAGGTGCTGCTGCCCCCGCTGCCGCAACGCGTGGGCGGCCTCGCGGTGGCCGGCGACCACCTCTCGGCCAGCCGCGGCGCCCGCGTCGGCGGCGACCTGTACGAGGTGCTCGCCACGCCCTACGGTGTGCGCGCGGTCATCGGCGACGTGCGCGGCCACGGCCTCGAGGCCATCGGAACCGTCGCGGCGCTGCTCGGCAGCTTCCGCGAGGCCGCGCACGACGAGCCCGAACTCGGCGGCGTGCTCCACCGCCTGGACCGCGCGCTCCACCGTCACCTGCGGGGGCGTGCGCACGCCGCCGAGGAGTTCGTGACCCTGATGCTGCTCGAACTGGGCGAGGACTGCGGCGTCCAGGTCATCAACTGTGGCCATCCGCAGCCGTACCGGCTCTGCCCCGGCCATCCCGGGCAGCCGAGCGCCCGCCCGCTGGAGACCGGCGAACCGTTCCCGCCGCTCGGCCTGTTCGACCCCGGCCCCGACCCGAAGGGGGTCCCCTGCGGGGAACTCCTGCCCGGCCAGGCGCTTTTCCTGCACACCGACGGCGTGACGGACGCCCGGGACGCCGCCGGGGAGTTCTTCCCCCTGCTGCCGGTCCTGGAAGGCGCGGCCCAGACGGCCGCCCACGGTGGCGCGTTGTCCGCACCGGCCCTGGTCGACGCGGTGCGGACCTCGTTCCTGCGGCACGCGCGGGGGCGGCTCACCGACGACATGGCACTGCTGGTGCTCCACCGGGACGCCCCACGGGTGCTCGTGCACGCCGGTTCCGCCCGTACCGCAACCGGGTTTGCCGGAGTGCCGCGCCCTTGATCCCGCCCAATCCTTGGTAAACCTGGGTCGATCCGCGAGCAAAACACCCATTGACCGCATACCGGCCAGAACGAGGAGAGGGGCAGGCATGGCAACCCCCACCGTCACCGGAGCCGATCTGTCCACGCCCACGGGAGAACTGATCGCCGTGGTCGGGCCACCCGGGCCGCAGCGGTCCGCGCTGCAGCTCGCCCTCAACGACGCACCCTGGAGCCGGGGTCCCTCCGTCACGACGACCGTCATCAGCCGCGGCGCGTGGAGCGAGCTCCGGCGGGTGGCGGCGGCGGGGATCACGGTTGTCGCGGCGTGCGACAGCGTGGTGGCGGTCGATGCGGGGGCGCACCGGGTGGTGCTGCTGCCCGATCCCGACGGGGTCGCGTAACGGGGCGCCGCAAGGGGCACCCACCAGGCAGCCTGGCGCAGCCGCCCGCAGGCGCAAAACAACCCGCACACGAGCAACCGGCCGCAACAACCGGCCCCCGCACCCCCACTCCCCAGACACGCCGACGTGACTGCGGTCATTGACAAGGCAGTTGGGCAAACGTTGTCATGAGCATATGCCGTCCCTGATCGGGCGTCGGGAGATCCTCGACCATGCCCGGACACAGCTGACCGCCGGTCCGGGCGTACTGCTCCACGGAGCGGCCGGGATCGGCAAGTCTGCCCTGCTCGCGGTGCTGACCGACGACGCCCCGCCGGACGGCTTCGTGCTGCGGGCCGTCCCCGTCGAGGAGGACGCCAAGCTGCCCTTCGTGGCGTTGATGGACCTCTTCGCGCGGGTGCCCGAGGAGTATGTCGACGGGCTGAGCGCGGGCCCCCGGGCCGCCCTGCGGGCGGCGCTGCTGCGGGGGCACGAGCCGGTGGCGACGCAGAGCCGGCTGGCCGTTCGCGACGCGGCCGTCGAACTGCTGCGGGCGCTCGCGGCGGCCGGGCCCGTGCTGATCGTCGTCGACGACCTCCAGTGGCTCGACACACCGAGCGCGGAGGTTCTCTCGCTCGCGCTGCGCCGGCTCCCCCCGGGCGAGGACGTGCGGTTCCTGGCCGCGGAGCGCGTCGTGGAGGGCGAGGAGCCGCTCGGGATGCGGTGCTGCCCGCCGGGCACCACGGCGCTGTTCGTGCCGCCGCTGTCGGACGGCGACGTGGCGGAACTGCTGCTGGACGACACCGGGGCGGAGCTGCCGGAACGCGCCGTGCGCGCCGTGCAGGACGCGGCCGCGGGCAATCCGCTGTACGCCCTGGAGCTCGGGCGCGTCCTGCTGCGGGACGGCACGCCCTTCGAGGCCGGGGACGTGCTCTCCGTACCGCCGCGGCTGCGCGACCTGTTGCTGGACCGGGTGCGGCTGCTGCCCGCCTCCGCCCGGCAGACGCTGCTCGTCGCGAGCGCCGCGGCCCGCCCCACGCTGCCGCTGCTCGGCGCCGCGGGCATCCCGGACCCGGAGGGCGACCTGGCCACCGCGGAGACCCTGGGGGTCGCCGCGGCGGACGCCGAGGGAACGATTCGCTTCCAGCACCCGCTGATCCGTGCCGCGGTCTACACCGACGCCCCGGAGCACGGCCGGCGCACCGCGCACAAACTGCTGTCCCGTGTCGTGCCCGAGCCCGTGGAGCAGGCCCGGCACCTGGCCCTGGCCCACCCGCACGCCGACGAGACCACCGCGGCGACGCTGACGGCCGCCGCCGAGTCCGCGCGCCGCCGCGGCGCCCCCGCCACCGCCGCCGAACTGGCCGCCCTGGCCGCCCGCCGTACCCCCGAGGACCGTCCCGAAGAGCGTGCCGACCGGCTGCTGGCCGCCGCCGAGTACGCCAGCGACGCCGGGCTGCGGGGCGACGCCGGCCGGGCCGCGGAGACCGTGCTCGCCGAGGCCTCCTCCGCGCGGCAGCGCGTACTGGCCCGGCTGATCATGCTCGGCAACGCGGGGCAGGCGCTGGGCGCCACGGGCCGTCTCATCGCGGACGGCCTGGTGGAGGCCGAAGGACATCCGGAGCTCGAGGCCCGGTTGCACCAGTGGGCCGCCCTGCGGCACCTCATCGGCGGACGGCCCGCCCAGGCCTCCGCCCATGCCCGCCGCGCCGCCGACATGGCGGTCCAGGCGGACGCCGTCGACACCCGCGTGGCCGCCCTGGCGCTGCTCGCGCGGCTGCACGCGCTGCACGGAGAGGCGGAGTCCGCCGAGGCCGCGCTCGGTGAGGCGTTCGGTCTCCCCGTGCCTCCCGACGGTCCCGGCGCCCGCGAACTGGTGCGCACCCGCGCGATCCTGGCCGCCGACGCCGACCGCGTCACCGAGGCGGAACACGAGATGTCCGGCCTCCTCGGCATGTCCGGCGAGTACGCCTCCGTCGAGGAGACCGCCGCGACGCTGGTGGCACTGATCCGCATACAGGTGCGGTCCGGAAGGTGCCGCGAGGCCCTGGACAACGTCGCCCGCTGCGCGGTGCTGCCCGTCCGGACCGGCAACGACTCGCCGCCCGTGCTGTACGCCGCCGCGCTCGCCGAGACCGCCGGGGGACGCCTGGAGCGCGCCCTGGAGCTCACCGACCGCACGATCCGGGCCTGCATGACCGACGGGGACCAGCTCTTCCTGCTGCGCGCGCTGGGCGTCCGCGGCCGGGCCCAACTGCTGGCCGGGGGACGGGAGAACACCGCGGCGGCCGTCGAGACCCTGCGGCAGGTGCGCAGGATGGGGGAGACGATGGGCCTCGCCGACCCGGTGATGCTGCGCTGGTACGGGGACCTCGCCGAGGCTACCGTCATCCTCGGCGACACGGACTCCGCCGCCGAGATCCTGCGCGCGGCCCGTCGCCGCGCCGGGGCGCGGCCGTCCGCCAGCGTGCAGTCGGCCCTGGACCGCGCCGAAGGGCTGCGGGACTGTGCGCTGGGCCGTTCCAAGCGGGGCGTCACCCGCATCCAGGCCGCCGCGGACCGGCTGCGCGGCCGTTCGCTCCCCATCGACCTCGCCCGCACGCTGATCGTGCTGGGGGCCGTCGAGCGCCGTCCGCGGCGGGCGTCGGCGGCCCGCGGCGCACTGGTCGAGGCCCTGGAGATCAGCTCCGCCGTCGGCGCCGCCCCGGTCGAGGCCCGGGCCAGGATGGAACTGGCCCGGCTCGACGCGCGGCGGGAGACGACGGCGCGGACGCCGAACTACACGTAGTCGTAGAAGCCGTGGCCGCTCTTGCGGCCCAGCCGGCCCGCGTCGACCATGCGCTGGAGCAGCGGGGGGGCCGCGTACAGCGGCTCCTTGAACTCGTCGTACATCGACTCGGCGACCGAGGCCACGGTGTCCAGCCCGATCAGGTCGGAGAGCTTGAGCGGGCCCATCGGGTGGGCGCAGCCCATCTCCATGCCGTTGTCGATGTCCTCACGGCTGGCGATGCCGGTCTCGAACATCCGGATCGACGACAGCAGATACGGGATGAGCAGCGCGTTGACCACGAAGCCCGCGCGGTCCTGGGCTCGGATCGGGTGCTTGCCCAGCACGTCGGTGACGAGCTTCTCGGCGCGCACCAGCGTCTGGCCGTCCGTGGTGAGGGCGGGGATCAGCTCGACGAGCTTCTGCACCGGCGCCGGGTTGAAGAAGTGGATGCCGATCACCTGCTCCGGGCGGGAGGTCGCCACGGCGAGCTTCACCAGCGGGATGGAGGAGGTGTTCGAGGCCAGGATCGCGTCCCGGCGGGTGACCACCTGGTCGAGCACCTGGAAGATCTCGGTCTTGACCTGCTCGTTCTCGACGACGGCCTCGATGACGAGGTCGCGGTCGGCGAAGTCGCCCAGGTCGGTGGTGAAGGTGAGGCGCTCCAGCGTCGCGTCGCGCTCCTCCGCGGTGATCTTGCCGCGCTCCGCCGCCTTGCGGAGCGAGTTCGTCAGCCGGGTACGGCCCAGTTCCAGGGCCTCGCCGGTGGTCTCCGCCACCCGGACGTCCAGTCCGGCCCGGGCGCACACCTCGGCGATACCCGCGCCCATCTGGCCACAGCCCACCACACCGACAAAACGGATGTCGTCGTTCAACGCCCAGCCTCTCCCTGATCGCGAGATGGAGACCCGGACCGTCGTGAGGTCCGGACCAGCCCGCTCGACATTACACCCGGCCGGCGTACCGGTCCGGGTCCCCGCAAGGGCTCTTCCGCAGGGCCCGGGAGCCCCGGTGACCGGGCTTGACGCCGTCGGCGGCACTCCCGCGCCGCGCGTGACGGGGGCGTCGTACGGGACGGCCGGGGCGCCGGGGGCACACCGGACCCGTCCGGCTCCCGGTAGGTTGCCGGACGGAGCGATTCAGCCCAGTATCGGCGCAATATGAATATGACGGGGAATCAGGGGACAGCCATGCGCCGACTCTCACGCAGGACCTTCGCCGTGGGGGCCGCCGGGGCGCTCGGCGGCGTCCTCGCCGCGGGCGGGGCCGCGAGGGCGGCGGGCGGGGCGGGCGGCGCGACCGGGGTCCCTCCCGCGGGGGCGGAGGCGCCGTCCGGGGCGGCGGACGGCCCCGGCGAGCGGGGGCAGTTCCGCGGCATGTGGCTGGCGACGGTGGCCAACCGCGACTGGCCCTCCGCCCCCGGGCTGTCGGCCCGTCAGCAGCACGACGAACTCCTCGGCTACCTCGACGTGGCCGTCGAGCGTCGCCTCAACGCGGTCGTCATGCAGGTCCGGCCGACGGCCGACGCGCTGTGGCCGTCCCCCTACGAGCCCTGGTCGGCGTATCTGACGGGCGTCCAGGGGCGGGACCCGGGCTGGGACCCGCTCGGCACGGCCGTGGTGGAGGCCCACGCGAGGGGGCTGGAACTGCACGCCTGGTTCAACCCGTTCCGCGTCGCCACCCACGACGACCCGGGACGGCTCTCCCCGGACCACCCGGCCCGCGTCAACCCCGACTGGACCGTCGCGTACGGCGGCAAGCTCTACTACAACCCCGGGCTTCCGCAGGTCCGCGGTTTCGTCCAGGACGCCATGCTCGACGCGGTCCGCCGCTACCCCGTCGACGGGGTGCACTGGGACGACTACTTCTACCCCTATCCGGTCGCCGGCCGGTACTTCGCCGACGACGACGCCTTCGCCCGATACGGGGAGGGCTTCGAGGACCGCGCCTCCTGGCGGCGCGACAACATCGACCTGCTCGTCAGCGAGACCGCCGCCCGCGTCCGGGCACTGCGCCCGGCCACCCGTTTCGGCGTCAGCCCCTTCGCGGTCTGGCGCAACCGCGGTACGGACCCGCGCGGCTCCGCCACCCGCGGCGGGGTCCAGACGTACGACGACCTCTACGCCGACACACGCGGCTGGGTCCTCAAGGGCTGGATCGACTACATCGTGCCGCAGGTGTACTGGAACATCGGCTTCGGCGTCGCCGACTACGCCGCGCTCGTGCCCTGGTGGGCCGACGTCGTCGACGGCACGGGCGTCGAGCTCTACATCGGCGAGGCGCTGTACCGCGCGGGCGCGGCCGGCGAGGCGGCTGCCTGGCAGGACCCGGCCGAACTCTCCCGCCACCTCGACCTGGCCCGCAACCATCCCCAGGTGCTCGGCAACGTCTTCTTCTCCGCCAAGGAGGTCGCGGCCGACCCCATCGGCGCGATGTCCCGGGTCGTCGCGGACCACTACCCCACGCGCGTCCGTACGCCCCGCACCGGCCCCGGGGCGTAGGCGCGCACCATCGCAACCGCGGCCGCGTGGTGCGACGGCCGCGGTCCGGCACGATGCGGTGCGGACGGCTCAGCGGGTGGGGGTCGCGCCCCGCCCGTGCTCCACCGTTGAGTCCGGTCCGGGGGACAGGATGCACTCGTGCCCGTCGTCGTACCGGACGCGGTACGGCGGCTCGCCGCCCTGCCCCATGACCTCGACGATCTCGGCCACCTTGTCGTGCTGGCCGACGACCCGCCCGTGCTGCCTGACCCGGTCACCCTTGTTCGCGTGCATCGGTAGACCTCCTGTGAACTCGGCGGTCCGCAGCCTTGCCCCTCCAGTCTAGGTTCGGGCGTCCGCTCCGCACCCCCGGGAACGGGCCCGGGGCTCACCCCGGCCGCAAGCCCAGTTCCGCCAGCATGCGAGGATCCGGGGTGCGCCGGTAGCCCGCCCACAGCGGGCCGCCGCAGGCGTGCAGCACCGCGTCCACCGCGGAGGCGAACGCCTCGCGCGGGCCGCCGCGGACGAGGGCGCGGTAACCGCCGAGCAGGAGCCCCGCGAGTTCGGGGTCGGCCTCGCGCAGCCGGCGCGGCAGCCACTTGCCGCCACCGCGCCAGTGGCCGCGGGTGGCGAGCAGGAGTTCCGCGGCGCCCTCCAGCAGGGCGGCGGCCACGGCGAGGAGTTCCTCCTCGTCCCGCGCGCCGAGCAGGTCGTCGCGCAGGTCGGTGACGCAGTAGCGCCGGTGGTCGCGGGCCGCGTCCGTGGCCGCGGGCGGTCCGGCGGCGAGGATCCGCTCCGCGGTGTCGCGCAGCCGGGCGGCGGTCCCGTCGCGGTCGAGCAGGACGACGCCCCGCGCGCACATGAACGCCATCGTGCCGCTGCCGCGGTCCCGGTCCCAGCCCATGAAGGCCCGCGCCGACTCGGGGGTGTGCACGAAGAGCTCGACCGGCCAGGAGCCCCAGGTCAGCGATTCCGCGTGACATCCGGCGGGCGGATCGAGGACGACGACCACGTCCAGGTCGGACGTCGTCGTCCCCTCCCCGCGGGCGGTGGACCCGCCCAGGAAGCCGGCGAGGGCGTCGGGGAAGCGTGCGGCGAGAAGGGCGCGGGCCGCGCCGAGTGGATCTTCCATGCGCGGACCCTACGCCCTTCGCCGCGGGTTCAGAACGGGTAATGCGCCTGCTGAGTGGCCAGGGTGACCCAGCGGGTGTTGGAGAACGCCTCCAGGCCCCAGCGCCCGCCGAAGCGGCCGTAACCGGAGGCCTTGAAGCCGCCGAAGGGCGCCTGCGGTTCGTCGGCCACCGACTGGTCGTTGACGTGCACGATGCCGGTGCGCAGCCGGCGCGCCACGGCGAGCCCGTGGGTGCCGTTCTCGGTGATGACGCCCGCGGTCAGGCCGTGTTCGGTGTCGTTGGCCAGGGCCACGGCCTCGTCGTCGTCGGCGAAGGCGGCCACGGTGACGACGGGGCCGAAGGCCTCGCCGTAGTAGATCTCCGCGTCCTTGGGCACGCCGTGCAGCACGGTGGCCGGATGCACCGCGCCGTCCGGCTCGCCGCCCCCGGCCAGCACGGTGGCGCCCTTGGCGACCGCGTCCCGCACGAGCGCGGCGACGCGCCGTGCGGAGGCCTCGCTCACCAGCGGCCCGATGACGGTGTGCGGGTGCGCGGGGTCGCCCGAGGGCAGCGTGCCGACCTTGGCGGCGAACTTGGCCGTGAACTCCTCGGCGAGGCTCTGGTGGACGAGGACCCGGTCACCGGACATGCAGATCTGCCCGGAGTTGAGGAAGACGCCGAAGACGGCGGCGTCGACGGCGTAGTCCACGTCCGCGTCGTCCAGCACGAGGATCGCGTTCTTGCCGCCGAGCTCCAGTACGGCCGGCTTGAGGTGGCGCGCGGCGTGCGTGCCGATGATCCGCCCGACCTCCGTCGACCCGGTGAAGTTCACCATGCGGACCCTCGGGTCGGCGATCAGCGCCTCCGCGACCTCGGCGGCGTCCTCACGGGCGTTGGTCACCACGTTCAGCACGCCGTCCGGCAGCCCGGCCTCGCGCAGCACGTCGGCGACGAACAGGCCGCAGGCCACCGGGGCGTCCTCGCTGGGCTTCACCACGACCGTGTTCCCGGCCGCCAGCGGCGCGGCGACGGCGCGTACGCCGAGGATGACCGGGGCGTTCCACGGTGCGAAGGCGCCCACGACGCCGACCGGCTCGCGCACCGCCATGCCGAGGACGCCCTCCTCCTGGGCGCTCAGCACCTCGCCGCGCGGCGCGGTGATGGCGGCGGCCACCTCGCGCAGGATGTTGGCGGCCAGTCCGACGTTGAAGTACGCCCAGGGGCGTGTCCCGCCGGCCTCCCGCGCCATGATCTCCGCGACCTGCTCCGTGCGGGCCTCCAGCAGGTCGGCCGCCGTCAGGAAGATCCTGCGCCGCGCGAACGGGCTGAGCGCCGCCCACTGCGGGAACGCGGCGTCGGCGGCGTCCACCGCCCGGGTGACGTCCTCGGCGCTCCCGGCGGCGACGGTGGCGTACACCTCGCCGGTGAAGGGGCTGACGTCCTCGGCCGTGCGTCCGGAGACGGCCGGGACGTCCCTGCCGTCGATCAGCAGTTCGCGGGAGATGGTCATGGCAGCCCCTGTTCTGGCGCGCGAACGTAGGCGTTCGCACAGTGAACTATCGTTCATCGACCGTTTCGGGCACTGAGTCTGCGACGCGCCCCCCGCGCTGTCAACGGACCGGGACGCGCTGTGCGGGCGGGGTGGGACGGCGCCGGGGCACGACGCAACGGGGGCGCCTGCGGCGGCGACGGGCCGCGGAGGAGGCCTTCGCTCAGGGGCGCGGCCGGGAGTCCGCGGAGGAGGGCCTCGCCCGCACGGACGAGCTGGGCGAGCGAGGCGAGGCGCTGCTGGTCAGGTCCGCGGGAAGCCGGGCCGCCACCCGCGGCGGCGGGCCGGAGGGCGGTACGGCGGAGAGGCGGGACATGAACCGGTCGGGGGTTCCGTGCCCGCGGGGCGGAGGCCACCGCTCCTGTCGCGGGTCCGTCCGGCGGCCGCGGCCGCGGCTGGTGGTGACGGGAGCAGGGGGCCGTCCGGAGCGGGACTTCGGCCTGCCACCGCGAGAGGGCCGGTCGGCGTCGGGACGCCGTGGCGCGGGCGCCTCACGTCCACGGGAGTGTTCCGCGACGTCCGGGCCGCCCTCGCGGGGGCCCGGGCGTCACGAGGGCGTCAGGCGTCGGCGCGGCGGGCGCGCTCGGCGTCGCGTTCCTTGAGGCGGGCGGTCTCCTTGCGGACCTCGGCCTGGGTGGCGCGCTCCTTCTGCAGCCACTCGGGCGCGTCCTGCTTCAGCGCCTCGATCTGCTCCGTGGTGAGCGCCTCGGTGACTCCGCCGCGGGCGAGGCCGGAGATGGAGACGCCGAGCTTCGACGCCACGACCGGGCGCGGGTGCGGACCGTTGCGGCGGAGCTCCTGGAGCCACTCGGGCGGGTCGGACTGGAGCGCGTTCAGCTCGTCGCGCGACACGACGCCTTCCCGGAACTCGGCGGGGGTGGCCTCGAGGTACACACCCAGCTTCTTCGCCGCGGTGGCGGGCTTCATGGTCTGGGTGGAATGGTGCGACGTCATGCCCCCAGGATATCGATCGCGGGCGCGGCCCCCGACCGGCGCCGGGGTAGCCTGGCCGGATGACCGGCTCGGAAGCTCCCTCCTCGTTCCGCCTCGCCTATGTCCCGGGTGTGATCCCCGCCAAGTGGGTGCGGATCTGGCAGGAGCGGCTGCCCGACATCCCGCTGGAACTCGTCATGGCCACGGCCGCCGACGCCCCCGGGATGCTCCGCGGCCTGGACGCCGACGCGGGCTTCGTACGGCTGCCGATCGACCGGACGGACCTCAGCGCCATCCCGCTCTACACGGAGACCACGGTCGTCGTCGTCCCCAAGGACCACCTCATGGCGGCCGCCGAGGAGGTGTCGGTCGCGGATCTCGCCGACGACGTGGTGTTCCACCCCCTCGACGACACCCTGGACTGGGAGGAGCTCCCCGGGCGGCCCGCGATCGAGCGCCCGGCCACGACCGCGGACGCCGTCGAACTCGTCGCGGCGGGCGTGGGTCTGCTGGTCGTCCCGCAGTCGCTGGCGCGTCTGCACCACCGCAAGGACCTCACCTACCGCACGGTCGTCGACGCCCCGCAGTCGCGGGTGGCCCTGTCGTGGCGCGAGGACACCACGACGGACCGGGTCGAGGACTTCATCGGCATCGTGCGCGGCCGCACGGTCAACAGCACCCGCGGCCGTACCCAGCCCCAGGCGCAGCCGAAGAAGCAGCGCTCGGACGAGGGGGCGGCGCGGCGCAAGCCCGCCGCCAGATCGTCCGGCCGCGCGTCCGCGAAGACGCCCCGCCCCACCGCGAAGCGCGGCAAGCCCCGCCGCCGTTCGTAGCAGGCGGTCCGGACCCACCAGGGCATCGAGGCGTACGCTTCCCGGCGCCGGTAGGCAGGAACGCCCTGCCGCCGGAGGACCGGCGGCAGGGCGCTCTGTGTGGTGCGGTGTTGCTCAGTACAGGTTGCGGTAGGTGTTCCAGCCGGGGCCGATCCGGACCTTCGCCGAGAACTTCCCGGTTCCGGTGGAGGTGTAGCGGTAGAGGTCGCCGGCGGAGTTGACGCCGACGATGTCGCCCTTGCCGTCACCGTTGATGTCGCCGGGTGCGGCGAGCTTGCTGTAGGTGTTCCAGCCGCCGCCGATGGAGACCCGCGACTTGAACGGGGCGGAGGCGTCGCCCGTGCCCGCGTACAGGTAGAGGGTGCCGCCGGTGGTGCGGGCCAGGAGGTCCGTGCGGCCGTCGCCGGTGTAGTCGCCCGCGCCGAGGAGCTTGTTGTAGGCGCCCCAGCCGGAGCCGACCTTGGTCCGCTTGGCGAACGCGCTGCCCGTGCCGTTGCCCCGGTACAGGTAGAGGACGCCGGACTTGTCACGCGCCAGCAGGTCGCCCTTGCCGTCGCCGCTCAGGTCGCCGGGACCGACGAGGCTGTTGTAGATGCCCCAGCCGCTGCCGATCTCGTACTCGCCGTTGTACAGCGTGCCGTCGTAGATGATCGGCAGGTCCGCCTGGCCGTCCTTGTCGAGGGACGAGACCAGCGTGAGGTTGACGCCCGACCAGAGCTCTTCGATGAACTCGCGGGGGCTGAGCAGCCCGTTGTTCTTCGAGTAGTACCAGTACAGGTTGTTCTTGGTGTCCAGTCCCATCAGCTCGTTCTTGCCGAAGTCGGGGTTCCCGCCCGCTCCGAGGAACAGCGACACGGCGTTCCAGCCCGTGCCGCCACCAGTGGGGTCGAGGAAGGTGCCCTGCCCGGTCGACGCGAAGAAGTAGGTCGTGCCGTCCTCGGTGCGCGCGAGGAGGTCGGCCAGGCCGTCGCCGGTCTGGTCGTCGACACCGACGAGCTGGTTGTACGCGTTCCAGCCGGTGCCGACCTTGACCCGGCCCGCGAACGGGGCCGCGGCGTTGCCGGTGCCGGCGTAGAAGTACAGGTCGCCGGCGGTCGTGCGGGCGACCAGGTCGCCGATGCCGTCGCCGTTCATGTCGTTCGCGCCGACGAGCTGGTCGTACACGCCCCAGCCGCTGCCGACCTTGGTCCGCGCGGAGAGCGGGTTGCTGTCGACCGCGCCGTTGGACGTGTAGAGGTACAGCTCGCCCGCGGGCGTACGGGCCAGGATGTCGCCCCGGCCGTCGCCGTTCAGGTCGCCGGGTGCGAAGACCTTGTTGTAGATCTGCCAGCCGTTGCCGGACCAGGTGGCGTAGCCGGTGCTGTCCGCGCCCCAGCTCTGGAAGAGCGAGAGCTTGCCGGTCGCCGACAGGGTGAAGAACTCGGGACCGCCGCCGCCGTCGAGGTCGCCCGGCGCGATGATGTCCTTGTACTGCTCTTCGTAGTCGCCGTTGATCGTGTAGACGTGACCTTCCGCGCCGTTCGACGGCTCGACGTACACCTGTCCGTCGATGGCGCGGTACATCAGATCGCTGTAGCCGTCGCCGTCCACGTCCTGACGCGGCTTCGCCGGGATGTCCGCGGCGGCCGCGCCCGCGGCGCGCGAGGCCGGGGACTTCGCGGTGGTGCGCTCCGGCAGCGTGAGCGTCGGCAGCCGGTCGAGCCGGGGCTGCGCGGGCCGCTCGACGGCCGGGTCGTGCGGTACGGGTGCGTTGTCGGCCGAAGCCGGGGCGGCCAGCAGCATGCCGGCCGAGAGAGCGAGAGCGGTGCAGGCCGCGATCCGGCGCGCTCGTTTCGGGCGCACGAATATGGACCGGGCGGGTTCCACAGGAGACAAAGCCCCCCCAGGGGTAAAAGGATAGAGCCGGGTCGAACGAGTTCACAGATGCTTTACATGCATGGTGAACCGTTCCCGGGACGGGCACAGACTCTACAGCTGCGACGCGTGAGACTGAAGTGGTTTAACGATGATCGACGTGTGAGTCTCTGCTGCTCGGAGCGGCAGGGAGCGGCAGGGAGCGGGACGAAGGCCGCAGAAGTCGCGGACGCGACAGCGGTGGCACCCGCACTCCCGGGGTCCGTCACCGGTGCGGCGTCCGGGCCGGTCGTCCGGCCGGCCTGGGGCGATCTCGGCGGCGAGGTGGAGCGAGGCGAGGTGGGATGTCGCGGCCGGCGGAGGCGTCCGGTCGCGGCGCCCCCGTCGCGGAGGGCCGGGAAGCTTTGCATAAAAGTTCCGAGCGCCGTATAGTCATGCCATCGACGAGGAGGGTCCATGGCATTCCGGGCAGCGGTGGCGGGAGCGAGCGGGTACGCGGGCGGGGAGATCCTGCGCCTGCTGCTGAACCATCCCGAGATCGAGATCGGCGCGCTCACCGGGAACACCAACGCCGGGCAGCGCCTCGGCGTCCTGCAGCCGCACCTGCTGCCGCTGGCGGACCGCGTGCTGGAGGCCACGAGCGCGCAGGCGCTGGCCGGGCACGACGTCGTCTTCCTCGCCCTGCCGCACGGGCAGTCGGCCGCCGTCGCCGAGCAACTCGGGGACGCCGCGCTCGTCGTGGACTGCGGTGCCGACTTCCGGCTGGAGGACGCCGCCGACTGGGAGCGGTTCTACGGCTCCCCGCACGCCGGCACCTGGCCGTACGGCCTCCCGGAACTGCCGGGTGCGCGTGCCGCGCTGGAGGGGTCCAAGCGCATCGCGGTGCCCGGCTGCTACCCCACCGCGGTCTCGCTCGCGCTCTTCCCCGCGTACGCGGCGGCCCTGGTGGAGCCCGAGGCCGTCGTCGTCGCCGCGTCCGGCACCTCCGGCGCGGGCAAGGCGGCCAAACCGCACCTGCTGGGCAGCGAGGTCATGGGCAGCATGACCCCGTACGGGGTCGGCGGCACGCACCGGCACACCCCCGAGATGATCCAGAACCTGTCGGCCGTGGCCGGGGAGCGGGTCTGCGTCTCCTTCACCCCGACGCTGGCGCCGATGCCCCGCGGCATCCTCGCCACCTGCAGCGCCAAGGCCAGGCCCGGCACCACCGCCGAGGCCGTACGAGCCGCCTACGAGAAGGCGCTGGCCGACGAGCCGTTCGCGCACCTGCTGCCGGAGGGCCGGTGGCCCGCCACCGCCGCTGTGTACGGCTCGAACGCCGCGCTGATCCAGGTGGCGTACGACGAGGCCGCCGGCCGGGTCGTCGTCGTCAGCGCCATCGACAATCTCACCAAGGGGACCGCCGGCGGCGCCGTGCAGAGCATGAACATCGCGCTCGGCCTGCCCGAGGGGCTGGGTCTGAGCACCGCGGGGGTCGCGCCATGACCCCCCGCCCCGCCGCTCGCGCCCGCCGCGCGGTGGCGCTACTGCTCACCCGGGCGGCGCCCTGCGACGCGGGCGTCGACGCGCACGGCCCGGCCGCGGTGACCGGGCCGCACACCGACATCACGGCGAAGGCCGCGCCCCTGCGGTGCGCCGGCCCAGAAGCGGACAAGGAGACGACACAGTGAGCGTCACGGCAGCACAAGGGTTCACGGCGGCGGGTATCGCCGCCGGGATCAAGGAGAACGGCAACCCGGACCTCGCCCTCGTGGTGAACGAGGGTCCGCGGCTCGCCGCGGCCGGCGTCTTCACCTCCAACCGCGTCAAGGCCGCGCCCGTCCTGTGGTCGGAGCAGGTACTGCGGGGCGGCCGGGTCTCGGCCGTCGTCCTCAACTCCGGTGGCGCCAACGCCTGCACCGGTCCCGCGGGCTTCCAGGACACCCACGCCACCGCCGAGGCGGTCGCCGGCGCCCTCGGGCAGAGCGCGGGGGAGGTCGCCGTCTGCTCCACCGGGCTGATCGGAGTCCGGCTGCCGATGGACAAGCTGCTGCCGGGCGTCGCCAAGGCGGCGGCCGAACTCTCCCCGCACGGCGGCGAGAAGGCCGCCATCGCGATCAAGACCACCGACACCGTCCACAAGACCGCCGTGCGCGAGGGCGAGGGCTGGACCGTCGGCGGGATGGCCAAGGGCGCGGGCATGCTCGCCCCGGGCCTGGCCACCATGCTGGTCGTCCTGACCACCGACGCCGACCTGGACTCCACCGCCCTCGACGAGGCGCTGCGCGGCGCCACCCGCACCACCTTCGACCGGGCCGACTCCGACGGCTGCATGTCGACCAACGACACGGTGCTGCTGCTCGCCTCCGGCGCGTCGGGCGTCACCCCCGCGGCGGAGTCCTTCGCCGCCGCCGTCGAGGAGGTCTGCGCCGACCTCGCCCGGCAGCTGATCCGGGACGCCGAGGGCGCCTCCAAGGACATCAAGATCGAGGTGATCAACGCCGCGACCGAGGACGACGCCGTCGAGGTGGGCCGCTCCATCGCCCGCAACAACCTCCTCAAGTGCGCTATCCACGGCGAGGACCCCAACTGGGGCCGGGTGCTCTCGGCGATCGGCACCACCTCCGCGGCCTTCGAGCCGGACCGTCTCAACGTGGCGATCAACGGCGTGTGGGTGTGCAAGTCCGGCTCCGTCGGAGAGGACCGCGAACTGGTCGACATGCGCTACCGCGAGGTCCACATCACCGCCGACCTCGCCGCGGGCACCGAGACCGCCACCATCTGGACGAACGACCTCACCGCCGAGTACGTCCACGAGAACAGCGCCTACAGCTCATGAGCACCCGCAAGCACACCGCCCTGCCGAAGGCGCAGACCCTGATCGAGGCGCTGCCCTGGCTGACCCGGCACCACGGCAAGACGGTCGTCGTCAAGTTCGGCGGCAACGCCATGGTCGACGAGGAGCTGAAGGCGGCCTTCGCCCAGGACGTCGTCTTCCTGCGGCACGCCGGCCTCAAGCCGGTCGTCGTGCACGGCGGCGGCCCGCAGATCAGCGCGCAGCTCGACAAGCACGGGCTGGTCAGCGAGTTCAAGGCGGGGCTGCGGGTCACCACCCCGGAGGCCATGGACGTCGTCCGCATGGTGCTCGCCGGGCAGGTGCAGCGCGAGCTGGTCAACCTGCTCAACCAGCACGGGCCGCTCGCCGTCGGCCTGACGGGCGAGG
The DNA here is from genome assembly GCF_000373665.1 of Streptomyces sp. BoleA5. Taxonomy (NCBI): domain Bacteria; kingdom Bacillati; phylum Actinomycetota; class Actinomycetes; order Kitasatosporales; family Streptomycetaceae; genus Streptomyces; species Streptomyces sp. BoleA5. The sequence goes on along the minus strand of NZ_KB892156.1, from coordinate 164,882 downwards.
ACGCCCACACCATCAGCGCGACCCGGCACCGCCCGGTGATCGACGGCGAGGCCGTCGACATCGGCCGGGTCGGGCAGATCACCGAGATCGACACGGGAGCCATCCGGGCCCTGCTGGACGACGGCCGCATTCCGGTCGTCTCCTCCATCGCCCGCAGCGCCGACACCGCGGACGGAACAGGGGTCTACAACGTCAACGCCGACACCGCCGCCGCGGCGCTCGCGGCCGCGCTCGGTGCCGAGACCCTGATGGTCCTCACCGACGTCGAGGGCCTGTACGAGGACTGGCCGCGCAGCGACGAGGTCATCAGCCGGCTCACGGCGAGCGAGCTGGAGAAGCTGCTGCCCGAGCTGTCCAGCGGCATGGTGCCCAAGATGGAGGGGTGCCTGTACGCCGTGCGCAACGGCGTCCGCACCGCCCGGGTCATCGACGGGCGGGTCCAGCACTCGATCCTGCTGGAGATCTTCACCGACGAGGGAATCGGCACGATGGTGGTGCCCGACCCCGTCGACGCGGCGGGCGGCGGCACATCGGAGAACGAAGGGGGACGGGCATGACCGGGACCGGCGGCCAGGGGAACGAGGCGCTCACACGGCGCTGGCAGGGCTCCCTGATGGACAACTACGGCACCCCGCGGCTGCCCCTGGTCCGCGGCGAGGGCGCGCGGTACTGGGACGCCGACGGCAAGGAGTACCTGGACTTCCTCGGCGGCATCGCCGTCAACGCCCTCGGCACCGCCCACCCCGCGGTCGTCCGCGCCGTCTCCGAGCAGATCGCGACCCTCGGCCACGTCTCCAACTTCTTCATCGCCGAGCCCACGGTCGCCCTCGCCGAGCGGCTGCTCCAGCTGTCCGGCCGCCCCGGCCGCGTGCTGTTCTGCAACTCCGGCGCCGAGGCCAACGAAGCCGCCTTCAAGATCGGCCGGCTGACGGGCCGTACGCACATGGTGGCCACCGACGGCGGCTTCCACGGCCGCACCATGGGCGCGCTCGCGCTCACCGGGCAGCCCAAGAAGCAGGAGTCCTTCCGCCCGCTGCCCGGTGACGTCACCCATGTGCCGTACGGCGACGCCGACGCGTTGCGCGCCGCGGTCACCGAGGAGACCGCGCTGGTGATGCTCGAGCCCGTCCAGGGCGAGAACGGCGTCGTCGTGCCTCCGGCCGGCTACCTGGCCGCCGCACGGGAGATCACCCGTGCCACCGGCACCCTGCTCGTCATGGACGAGGTGCAGACCGGCATCGGCCGCACCGGCCACTGGTTCGAGCACCAGGCGCAGGGCGTCGAGCCGGACGTCGTCACCCTGGCCAAGGCGCTCGGCGGCGGACTGCCCATCGGAGCCACGCTCGCCTTCGGCCCCGCGGCCGACCTGCTGACCCCCGGTCAGCACGGCACCACCTTCGGAGGCAACCCGGTGGCCTGCGCGGCGGCGCTCGCCGTTCTGGACACCATCGCCCAGGAGGGCGTGCTGGAGAACGTCAAGCGCCAGGGCGAGAAGCTGCGCCAGGGCGTCGAGGCGCTGGGCCACCCTCTGGTCGATCATGTGCGCGGTGCGGGCCTCCTGCTGGGTATCGTGCTCACCGAGCCGCTCTCCGCGCAGGTGCAGAAGGCGGCTCAGGACGCCGGACTCCTGGTGAACGCCGCCGTACCCGACACGGTGCGGCTCGCCCCGCCGCTGATCCTCGGTGACGCCGAGGTGGACGCCTTCCTGGGGGCGCTGCCGGGCGTCCTCGACGCCGTACACGCCGCAGAGGGACCGCGATCCGGGGAATGAGTCGACGATGAGCGAGGCGCAGCAGCAGGCCGGCGGGGGAGCCGCGGCCGTACCGCAGACCCGGATGGCACGCCACCGGCGGATCGTGGACATCCTGAACCGGCTGCCGGTGCGTTCCCAGAGCCAGCTCGCCAAGCTGCTCTCCGACGACGGGCTGAGCGTCACCCAGGCGACGCTCTCCCGCGACCTCGACGAACTGGGCGCGGTGAAGATCCGCACCAACAACGGCGAACTCATCTACGCCGTGCCCAGCGAGGGCGGTTTCCGCACCCCCATGGCACCGCTCGGGGAGTCGGTGAAGGAGGAGCGGATGCGCCGCCTCGCCAGTGAGCTGCTGATCTCGGCGGAGGCCTCGGCCAACCTCGTCGTCGTCCGCACCCCGCCGGGCGCGGCGCAGTTCTTCGCGTCCGCGATCGACCAGGCCGAGGTGTACGACATCCTCGGCACGATCGCGGGCGACGACACGGTCATGCTGATCAGCCGCGACCCGGCCGGCGGGCAGGCGGTCGCCGAGCACCTGCTGCGCCTGGCCGCGGGCGGCTAGAGCGGAGGGCCCGGGCCGAACCCGGGCCCCTCTCCCTCTGCCTTCCCCGTCCCCGTCAGACGACGGGGCTCAGGCCGCCGTCGAAGTTGATGCCGGTGCCGGTCACGTAGCCGGCCCGGGCGGAGAGCAGGAACGCCACCAGGTCCGCGAACTCCTCGGCGCGGCCCACCCGGCCCAGCGGGATGCCGGAGTCGCGGCCCATCGTGGCGTACAGCTCCTCGACGGCGATCCCGCGCTGCTCGGCCTGCCGGGTCCACTGGCCGCTCTCGACCAGGCCGACGAGGACGGCGTTGACCCGGATGTTGTCGGGCCCGAGTTCCTTGGACAGCGCCTTGGTCAGGGCCAGGCCGGCCGCGCGGGAGACCGAGGTCGGGGTGCTGCCCGCGCCGGCGGCCTTGGCCGACACGGCGAGGGTGTTGACGACGCCGCCGCCCCCCGCGGCGCGCAGGTGGGGGAGGGCCAGCCGGGTCAGACGTACCGCGGCGTGCAGCTTCAGCTGCAGGTCCTCCTCCCACACCGAGTCGTCCTGGCGCTCGAAGAACCCGGCCGCGCTGCGGCCGGCGTTGTTGACCACGGCGTCGATCCGTCCCCATCGCCCGTCGGCGGCGGCGACGAAGCGCTCGAGGTCCTCGGGACGGGTGACGTCGGCGGGCACGCCCAGCACGTCGGCACCGGTGGCGCCCAGCTCCTTCACCATGTGCTCGATGCGCTCGGAGTCACGTCCGCACAGCGCCACCCGGGCGCCCTCGGCGGCCAGCCGCCGGACAAGGGCCGCGCCGAGTCCGTCGGACCCTCCGGTGACCAGCACGACCTTGCCGTTCAGTTGCAGATCCATGTGACGCATTCTTGCCACCTGCAACAGCTGATCGTCAAGCGCTCAACTTGGCGACGAAACGCCCGAATCCCTTGGTGTGCCAGGTCGTGCCGTCGGCGGCGACGCCGAAGGCCTCCACGTCGGGGAGCGCTTCCAGCCACTCGCGGGCCCGGCCGCCCATGGCGTAGCCGGCCGTCGCCCAGGTGTCAGCCCCGGTGAGGGAGGCACACACCACGGTGAGCGACGCGGCCCCCCCGGCGGGCGGGGCGCCCGTGCGGGGGTCGAGGATGTGGCAGCCTCGCTCGGCGGGACCGGAGGTGGCGACGGCCAGTTCGCCGTCGGCCTCGACGACGGTGGCGAGTCCTCCGGGCCGCAGCGGGTCGGCGATGCCGACCCGCCAGGGGCCGCCGGTCAGCTGGACGTCGCCACCTCCGTTGAGGCAGACCTTGCCGGCGCCCGCCGCCGTGATCGTCCGGACGGCCCGCTCCACCGCCCACCCCTTGACCAGGCCGGTGGGGTCGAGCGCGGTGCCGGGGCCCGCGTAGCGCGGCGTGAACCAGCCGTCGGTGCGGCGCTCGGCGTCCTCGCACAGCCCCAGGACCTCCCGCACCTCGGGTGAGCAGTCCGCGAGGGCGAGTTCACCGCGGCCCAGCCGGCTGATCTCACTGTCGGCGCGGAAGGTGGAGAACACCGCGTCGACCTCGTGCAGGCCCGCCACCGCCTCGTCCAGGGCGTCCCGGACACGGGGGTCGCGGGCGCCGCGCACGTCGAAGGAGAACACCGTCCCCATGCAGTGCTCCACGTGCCGCAGGCGCGGCGGGTTCTCGGACATCGTCAGGCACCGGCCCTGTCCAGGGCGCTCTGCAGCGACGTCCGGTAGCCCTCGCTGGTGAAGGAGGCGCCGGAGACGGTGTCGATCTGCGCGCTCTGCGCGGTGACCGCCGCCCGGTTGAGCTCCGGGACGGCGGTGGCGGTGAGCCGGTCGCTGGTGGGGGTGCCGGCGGGGGCCTGGACGGCGGCCGCCGAGACGATCCGCCCGTCCTCGACCGTGATCTTGACCTGGACGGGGCCGTAGCTGGTCTGCGCGGCGTCCCCGGTGACGGTCTTCCGGGCGGGTGCGCCGCCCTGCCCGCCGGAATCCCGCGTACCGCCGGACCCGCCGCCGTCCGCGGGGTTCGAGGCCACCGGCACTGAGGGGTCGGGGCCCGCGGGCGAGGGGGCCGCGGGCGAGGCGGCCGCGGAGACCGGCGGCACCTGCTGTGCCGGGCCCCCGGCCTGCGAGGTGAACGGCGCCGTCGTCGGCTTCAGGGCGAGCAGCAGCACGACCCCGGAGACGGTCGTCACGCTGCTCAGGAGGATCCGGCGCAGCGGGTGCTTCTTCTTCACTCGGACCTCACATCTCGAAGGACTCGTGGTGGATACGTCGTTCCGGCACTCCGGCCTCGCGCAGCGCGGAGTACGACTCCTCGGCCAGCCCCGGGGGGCCGCACAGGTACACGTCGTGCCGGTCGATGTCCGGCAGCATCCGCCGCAGTCCCTGCGCGGTGATCTCCGGGCGGGCGCCGTCGGGTCCGTTCACCGCGTACACCAGGCGCGCGCCGCGCTCGGCCGCGATCTCCTCCAACTCGGCCCACAGCGCGAGGTCCTGCCTGCTGCGGGCCCGGTAGAGCAGGGTGAGGTCGCCCGGCGCGGCCGGCAGCGTCTCGAACAGCGCGCGCAGCGGGGTGATCCCCGCGCCGCCGGCCAGCAGCAGCACCTTGCCGCCGCGGCGGCGGGAGGCCGTCATGGCGCCGTACGGGCCCTCGGCCCACACCCGCGTGCCGGGCTCGAGCGTGGCCAGCGCGGAGCTGTGGCCGCCCACCGCCTTGACGGTGATCCGCAGCAGGTCGGGCCGCGGCGGCGCGGACAGGGAGTAGGGGTTGGCGCTCCAGCGCATCCCCTCGGCGAGGAAGCGCCAGCGGAAGAACTGGCCGGGCTCGGCGCCGAGGCGGTGCAGCCTGCGTCCCGTGATCAGCACCGAGACCACGCCCGGCGCCTCCTCCACGGTCTCCGCGACCCGCATGCGGTGCCGCATGTTCAGCCGGACGGGCACCAGCACCCGGTACCAGAGCACCAGCGCCGTCACCGACCCGTACAGCGCGTACCAGACGCCGCGCGCGGTGGCGCTGCCCGCGAACTCGGCGCCGGTGGCGAGCTGGTGCCAGAAGGTCAGGTAGACCGCGGCGTAGGTCAGCAGGTGGATGTAGTACCAGGTCTCGTAGCGCAGCCGTCGGCGCAGCACGCCCGCCGAGACGAAGCCGACGACCAGCAGCAGTACGGTGCCCGCGGTCGCCTCGATCATCCGCGGGTAGTCCATGACCACGGCGACCGACTGCTGCACCACCGGCTGCCCGGACTGCTCGGAGTAGCCCCACAGGATCAGCGCGACGTGCGCGACGACGAGGGAGACGGCGTAGCGGCCGCTCATCGCGTGCCAGCGCGCCACCCGGTCGCTGCCCACGCGCCGCTCCAGCGCGGGGACACGGGCCATCTGCAGGACGACCAGGGCGATGGCGTAGCCGCCGAGCAGGCCGGTGATCCGGCCCGCGGCGGTCAGCCGGCCGGCCGTGGTGGGCTGGACGTAGGGGGTGTTGCCCCACCACAGCCACACGACCCCGGCGGCGCCCGCCCAGGCCAGGAGGAGCAGCGGGATCGCGGGGGAACGGCGGGGCCGGATCCGGCGCATGGCCTGCCGTCTGCCCGCTCTGCTGTTGTGGATCATCGTGGTCGTGGCCGCCATGCCCATGGATACGCGCGCGCTCGCGCCGCTGCTCAAAGCCCGGTTTCTCGCTACGTGGCGTGAGGCGTTGTGGTATGGCCGCGCGGAGCGGGGAGCAGCCGTGCTGGGGCGGCCGGAGCGCCCTCGGCCCGGGTGGCGCGGCGAGCCGCCGACACGCCTGTGACCCGCGCCGACACGGCTGATTGACGAAGCATGCAGAGGAGTGCATACTTATACCCAACAGCGTATGCATCATCACCGCCGCCATACGCACTCGACCTCGCGCACCAAAGGAGAGACCCGTGACCGAGCGCGTCGTACTCGCCTACTCGGGCGGACTGGACACCTCCGTCGCCATCGGATGGATCGCCGAGGAGACCGGCGCCGAGGTCATCGCCGTGGCCGTGGACGTCGGCCAGGGCGGCGAGGACCTGGACGTCATCCGCAAGCGGGCGCTGGCCTGCGGCGCGGTGGAGGCCGAGGTCGCCGACGCCAGGGACGAGTTCGCCGACGAGTACTGCCTCCCGGCGATCAAGGCCAACGCCCTCTACATGGACCGCTACCCGCTGGTCTCCGCGCTCTCCCGGCCGACCATCGTCAAGCACCTCGTGGCCGCCGCCAAGAAGCACGGCGCCTCGATCGTCGCCCACGGCTGCACCGGCAAGGGCAACGACCAGGTCCGCTTCGAGGCCGGCATCTCCTCCCTCGCGCCCGAGCTGACCTGCATCGCGCCGGTCCGCGACTACGCGATGACCCGGGACAAGGCGATCGCGTTCTGCGAGGAGAAGAACCTCCCGATCGCCACCACCAAGAAGTCCCCGTACTCGATCGACCAGAACGTCTTCGGCCGCGCCGTCGAGACCGGATTCCTCGAGGACATCTGGAACGCCCCGATCGAGGACGTCTACGAGTACACCCAGAACCCCGCCGCGGCCCGCGAGGCCGACGAGGTGATCATCACCTTCGAGCAGGGCGTCCCGGTCGCCGTCGACGGCAAGCCGGTCACGGTCCTGCAGGCCATCCAGCAGCTCAACGAGCGCGCGGGCGCACAGGGCGTCGGCCGGATCGACATGGTCGAGGACCGCCTGGTCGGCATCAAGTCCCGCGAGGTGTACGAGGCTCCGGGCGCGATCGCCCTGATCACCGCCCATCAGGAGCTGGAGAACGTCACCGTCGAGCGCGAACTGGCCCGCTACAAGCGGCAGGTCGAGCAGCGCTGGGGCGAGCTGGTCTACGACGGCCTGTGGTTCTCCCCGCTCAAGCGGGCCCTGGACGGCTTCATCGAGGAGGCCAACCAGCACGTCACCGGCGACATCCGGATGACCCTGCACGGCGGCCGCGCCGTCGTCACCGGCCGCAAGTCCGCCGAGTCCCTGTACGACTTCAACCTGGCCACGTACGACACCGGCGACACGTTCGACCAGTCCCTCTCCAAGGGCTTCATCGAGATCTTCGGCATGTCGTCGAAGATCGCCGCCAAGCGCGACCTGGCCTAGTCCCAATCGTCAAGGTCCCGCCTGCCACGCCCTCCGGGCGGCCGGCGGTACTTTGACGACAGCGCCCGGTCAGTAGCCTCGGCCACGGCAGCCCGCCTCCCCGCCCGTCCGGGCGGGGAGGCGGGCGCACATCCACCCACGAGGGAAGCGAGCAGAGCAGTGAGCACCAACAGCGGCGATGTCCGGCTCTGGGGCGGGCGTTTCGCCGACGGTCCCGCGGAGGCGCTTGCCAAACTCTCCGCGTCCGTCCACTTCGACTGGCGGCTCGCGCCGTACGACATCGCGGGCTCCCGCGCCCACGCGCGCGTGCTGCACAAGGCGGGGCTGCTCAGCGACGTCGAGCTGACCCGCATGCTCGCCGGGCTCGACCAGCTGGAATCCGACGTCGCCGACGGCTCCTTCACCGGGACCATCGCCGACGAGGACGTCCACACCGCCCTGGAGCGCGGCCTGCTGGAGCGGCTCGGTCCCGACCTCGGCGGCAAGCTGCGCGCCGGCCGGTCCCGCAACGACCAGGTCGCCACACTCTTCCGGATGTACCTGCGCGACCACGCCCGGATCATCGGCGGCCTGATCGCCGAGCTGCAGCACGCCCTGGTCCGGCTCGCCGAGACGCACATCGACGTCGCCATGCCCGGCCGCACCCATCTGCAGCACGCGCAGCCGGTGCTCTTCGCCCACCATGTGCTCGCCCACGTCCAGGCGCTGTCCCGGGACGCCGAGCGGCTGCGGCAGTGGGACGTGCGCACCGCCGTCTCCCCGTACGGCTCCGGCGCGCTGGCCGGTTCCTCGCTGGGGCTGGACCCGGAGGCGGTCGCCAGGGACCTCGGCTTCGAGCACGGCTCGGTCGCCAACTCCATCGACGGCACGGCCTCGCGCGACTTCGTCGCCGAGTTCGCCTTCGTCACCGCCATGATCGGCGTCGACCTCTCGCGGATCGCGGAGGAGGTCATCATCTGGAACACGAAGGAGTTCTCCTTCGTCACCCTCCACGACGCCTTCTCCACCGGTTCGTCGATCATGCCGCAGAAGAAGAACCCGGACATCGCCGAACTCGCCCGCGGCAAGTCCGGGCGGCTCATCGGCAACCTGACCGGCCTCCTGGCCACGCTGAAGGCGCTGCCCCTGGCGTACAACCGGGACCTGCAGGAGGACAAGGAGCCGGTCTTCGACTCCTGCGACACCCTCGAGGTCCTGCTGCCCGCCTTCACGGGCATGATGGCCACGCTCACCGTCAACCGGGAGCGCATGGAGGAGCTGGCCCCGGCCGGCTTCTCGCTCGCCACGGACATCGCCGAGTGGCTGGTGAAGCAGGGGGTGCCCTTCCGCGTCGCACACGAGGTCGCGGGGGAGTGCGTCAAGGTCTGCGAGGCCGAGGGCATCGAGCTGGACCAGCTGACCGACGAGCAGTTCACGAAGATCTCGCCCCACCTCACCGCGCAGGTGCGCACCGTGCTCGACGTCCACGGCGCGCTGGCCGCCCGTGACGGTCGCGGCGGGACCGCGCCGTCGGCGGTGGTCGTCCAGCTCGCCGAGGTCAAGCGGGACCTCGCGGTCCAGCTGGCGTGGGCGCAGGCCAAGAGCTGATTCCGCGAGCGGGGAGCCCGGCCGGGTCCGTCCACCCGGCCGGGCTTCTTCGTCCTCGCGTCTGAGACACCAATGTCTCATATGCGTTAGCCTTGTCTCATGAGTTTGGATCGTGAGCAGGTCCTGCGGGACGCGGCCGATCTGCTGTCGCGGCGCGCCACGGCCTCCATGGAGGAGATCGCCAAGGCAGCCGGCGTCAGCCGCGCCACACTCCACCGGCACTTCCCCGGCAGGGACGCGCTGGTGCGGGCGCTCGGCGTGCTCGGCATCGAGCAGACCGAGGAGCGCCTGGACGCGGCGCGCATCGAGGAGGGCGACCCCGTCGAGGCCGTCCGCCGGCTCATCGACGAGGCCGTGCCCGTCTCCGGCTTCCTGGCCTTCCTCTACGGCGAGAACCAGATCTACGACTTCGCCGAGATCAACGACGGCTGGGCGCGCATCGACACCCGGGTCGCCGCGCTCTTCCGGCGTGGCCAGGAAGCCGGCGCCTTCCGCTACGACCTGACCCCCGCCTGGCTCGTCGAGGCGCTGTACGCGCTCATCGCCGCCTCGGCCTGGTCCGTCCAGGACGGCCGCATGGCCCGTCTCGACTCCGCCCGCATGGTCACGGACCTGCTGCTCGGCGGCATGCTGCGCGCCCCCCGGGGCGGGTCATGACCACCGCCGCACCCGTCACGACCCCCCGCCACGACGACCGCGGCCACCCCGCCCGCTGGCTCGCCCTCGGCGTCCTCACCCTCGCGCTGCTGCTCATCGCCGTCGACGCCACCGTGCTCGGCCTCGCCGTGCCCTTCCTCAGCGCGGACCTGCGGCCCACCTCCACCCAGCTGCTGTGGATCGGCGACGTCTACTCCTTCGTCATCGCGGGCCTGCTCGTCTCCATGGGCGGTCTCGGCGACCGCGTCGGCCGCAAGCGGCTGCTGCTCACGGGCACCGCCGCCTTCGGCGCGCTCTCCGTGCTCGCCGCGTACGCCACGAGCCCCGGCATGCTCATCACCGCCCGCGCCCTCATGGGCGTCGCGGGCGCCACCCTCATGCCGTCCACACTCGCGCTGATCCGCACCCTCTTCCCCGATCCGCGCGAGCGGAGCTTCGCCATCGGCGTCTGGGGCGCCGTCTCGACCGCGGGCGCGGCCCTCGGACCGGTCGCCGCAGGGATACTCCTCGAGCACTTCTGGTGGGGCTCGGTCTTCCTCATCAACCTGCCCGTCATGGCACTGCTGCTGGTCGTCGGCGCCCGGCTGCTGCCCGAGTCCCGCGACCCCGAGCCCGGCCCCTGGGACCCGTCGAGCGTCCTGCTCTCGCTGTTCGGCATGTTCGGCGTCGTCTACGCCGTCAAGCAGCTCGCCGTGCACGGCCCCGGCGCCGGCGCGGCCGGTGCGGGCCTTCTCGGCGCGGCCTGCCTGTACACCTTCGTCCGCAGGCAGCTCGCCCTGCCCAAGCCACTGCTGGACATGCGGCTCTTCCGGCACCGGGGCTTCTCCGGCGCCGTGCTGGCGGACCTGCTCACCGTGCTCGGGCTCGCCGGGAGCGTCTTCTTCCTCTCCCAGTTCCTCCAGCTCGTCCAGGGCCGCTCCCCGCTCCAGGCCGGCCTGTGCGAACTCCCCGCGACCCTCGGCGCCGCCGCCACCGGACTCGCCGCCGGCGCCGTCGCGCGCCGCTGGTCGGTCCGCGTCGCCGTCGCGGGCGGGCTCGGCGCCACCGGACTCGCCCTGCTCGCGCTGCTGGCCCTGCGGCCGGACACGGGCTACCTCTTCCTCGGCGCCGTCCTGCTGGTCGTCGGGGCCGGAGCCGGGCTGTCGTTCACCGTCACCGCCGACGTCATCCTCTCCAGCGTCCCCCCTCGGCAGGCCGGTGCCGCCTCCGGCGTCTCCGAGACCGCGTACGAACTCGGCGCCGCCCTCGGCATCGCCCTGCTGGGCTCCGTCGTCACCGGGATCTCCGGCGGCCCCGCCTCGGCCGACCCCGCCGCCTTCACCGACGGCCTGCGCGCCGCGTCCGGCGCCGGCGGCGCCGTCCTCCTGCTGGCCGCCACCGCCGCCTGGCGCCTGCTGCGCGGCCGGCGTCTCGCGGAGGGCCGGGTCACCCCGATGGGCCCCTGACGTCCGGGGACCGTACCGCCTCCCCGTACGCGGGCCTGGTCAGCCGGCCACAGGGTCGTCGAGGGTGAAGACCGTCAGCCACTGCGAGCCGGCGGGCGTGTAGCCCAGGTCCATCAGCGCCGTGGTCACCGCGCGCATGTGCCCCGCACCGTAAAGGATTCCGGCGGTGAACGGCTCGGGACGGCCGGCGCGGGCGTGGTGCACCTGCGTCACCGCGTCGATCAGCAGGCGGTCGCGCCGGTGCACCACCAGGTCGTCCGTCCCCGTCCAGAATTCCGCGGCCTGCTCCTCGTCGTCCCCTGGCAGGTCCTCGAACTGCAGGTGCCGGGCGAGGAACCGGCGCGTGCCGAGCAGCCGCATGCCCGCGACGTAGACGGGGACGAGCGCGGCCAGCGTCGCGCGCTCCCTGAGCGGCACCCGCCGCCACCCGTCGTCGAACTCCTCACCGGTCATGTCCGGGCACACCACGGGCACACCCAGCGTGTCGAAGTCGATGTCCTGGACGACCAGTCCCAGACGCTCGTGGCCCGCGAGACTGCGGTACGACCGCGTGAGCGCCAACGCCGCCGTACCGCCCCGGACGCCCTCGGCGATCACCAGGTCGCACGAGGCGCGCAGTCGGGCCGTCACCTGCGCGTAGAACGCCGGCTCGGCCAAGTGGACCATCGGGAACAGCTCGAAGGTCAGCGCCGTCCCGCGACTGCGGAAGCGGATGACCGCCGACCGTACCCCTGCCAGCTCCGTGACCTCGATGTACTGCACGCGTCCCCCCGCCCCCGGCGGATCCGTCAATCGCGAGGACGCGCCACGCAGGCTGCGGGGTTGCGCCGGCGCCCACGCAGGACGTGGAGGCCAACTCCTCTCGCACGCCGTCGCGTTGCAGTCCGTATGCTGCCGGTACCCGCCGCGGGGGAGGGAGCGCCATGAGCACGGACGCACAGCCCGGTCAGGACACCGACGTCCTGGCCGTCCTGAGGGAGCACACCCTCGACTGCCGCTACGAGGAGGCCGAGGCCCTCCTGGGCGCCGAACTCGCCCGGGCGGCAGGCGACCCGGAGCGAACGGCCCGGCTGCACGTCGCACGCGGCCGGTTGCGGCTGCGGCAGTACGAACACGACGCAGCCCTTGCGGAGTTCGCCGCGGCCCTGCGCCACGACCCGGAATGCGGTCCCGCCGCGGGGTGGCGCGTGGCGGCCCTCGACCGCATGGGCCGCCTCGACGAGGCCCTGGCCGAGGGAACGGCGGCCGCGGCGCGGCACCCGCGGTCCGCGGACGTCCACACGGCGCTGGGCTGGCTGCACCACGGCTCGTGCCGCTGGGACGAGGCGCTGGCGGCCTTCGAACAGGCCACCTCGGTCGGACCGCGCCACGCGGAGGGCTGGATCGGCGCCGCGTGGACCCGCGTCGAACTCGGGGACACCGCCGCCGCGCTGAGGGGCCTGGAGGACGCCGAGCACGCGCTCGCCGACCCCGTCGAGGTCCGCTGCGCGGCCGTACGCATCGCGGCGAGCCGGGGCGGCGGCGAACCGGCCCACGCCAAACTGCTCGCCGCCCGCTCCCTGGACCGGGACGACGTCGCCGTGCTGACCGCCGAGGTCCGGTACGAGAGCGGCCGCGGGGACGCCCGGGCCGCGCTGGAGGCGGCCGAGCGCCTCGCCGCGCGCTACGGGCGGCGCCCCGAGGCGCACGTCGAACACGCCCGCTGCCTCATCGACCTCGGACGTACGGACGAAGGGGTCATTGCCTGCGACCGGGCGCTCGCGCTGGAACCGCACTGCGATCTCGCCTGGGAGTGCAAGGCCGAGGCGCAACGACGCGGCGGAGACCCGGCGGAGGCACTCGCCACGGGACGGCGGGCCGCCCGGGAGTGCCCGTACGCGCCCGGTGTCAGGCTGGAACTCGCCGCCGCAGAACTGGCCTGCGGAGCACTCGACCGCGCCCTGGTCCGTACCGAGGAGGCCCTGGCGCTGGACCCGTGCTCGGACTGGGCGCTCGGCGTCCGGGCCGACCTGCTGAGACGCGGCGGCGACGTCGACGGGGCGACCGAGGCCGTCCGGCACGCGGCCGCGCTGCGGCCCGCCGATCCCGAGGCACTGCTGCGCCTGTCCGGGGCCCTGGGCGCGGCCGGCCGGTACGACGAGGCACTCGCCGCCGTGACGCGCGCCAGGGAACTCGCACCCGCTGACACCTATCTGATGGAGCGTTCGCTGGCCCTGCTGCGCGGCGCCCGCCGCTGGGACGACACGGCGGAGATGATCGCCTCGCTGCGCGAGGCGGACCGCACCGGACGTCTGGAGGGCCTGCTCCTGGAGGAGCAGGCCTGCCTGTCCTTCGCGCGGCAGAGGTACGCGCGGGCGGTCGAGGAGTGCGAGGCCGCACTCCTCGCGGAACCGGAACGCGACTTCGCGGCCCGCCTGCGCGTGCGGTCCCTGTGCGGCCTGGGCCGTCTCGCCGACGCCGAGGCCGCCGCCCGGCAGGGCGCCGGGACCGCCGCCGACGACCCCGAGGCCCATGTCCTCCTGGCGACGGTCCTGTTCGCCGCGGAGCGCACCGAGGAGGCGCTGGCGGCCGTGGACCGCGCCCTGCGCCTCGACGCCCGCTCGGCGGACGCACACGTCGCCAGGCTCGACGGTCTGCGTGCGGCGGAGCGGTGGAGCGAGGCCGAGGCCGCCCTGGAGGAGGCCGTGCACCGGGGCGTACCCGCCGACGTCGTGGCCGCCCAGCGTGCCAGGACGGCCCTGGGGCGGGACGACCACGACAGGGCCCGCGCCGCGGCCGAGGAGTGGCTGCGCCTGCGCCCGGACGACCTGGAGGCGCTGGAACTGCTCGCCACGGCGCACCTCGGCCGCGGGGACCTGCCGGCGGCCGAGTCGGCCGCCCGCCGGGCCGCCGCCGCATCGCCCGGCTCGGCCGCCGGCCCCTGCCTGCTCGCCGCGTGCTTCGGCGAGCAGGAGCGCCGGACCGAGGAGTGCGAGGCGTACGAGGAGGCGCTGCGGCGCGAACCGGACCACCGCGACGCGCTGCTCGGCAGGCTCGCCGTCCTGCGCAGGCTCGGACGCTGGGACGAGGCCGAGCGGGCCGCCGAGGACGCCGCGGGTCTCCGGTCCGACGACCCCGAGGTGCTGACCGCCGTCGGATGGCTGTACTCCGCGATGGAACGCCCCGGCGATGGCCTGCCGTTCGCCCGGCGCGCCGCGGAACTCACCGACGACGCCTCCGGCGCCGTGGACCTGCTCGGCTGGCTCCTGCGGCGCTCACGGCAATGGGACGAGGCCGAACAGGTGCTGCGGCGCGGCGCCGAGCGCCGTCCCACGGCGCCGGACGCCCATATGGACCTGGCCTACTGCCTCTGGGACCAGGACAAGGACACGGAGTGCCTGGAGAGCGTCGATCGCGCCCTCGCCCTGCGTCCGGACCGGGTCCGCACCCTGACCTTCAAGGTGGAGGTGCTGTGCTCGCTGCGGCGGTGGAACGAGGCGGAGGCGGTCGCCCGCCGGGCGCGCGGCGGCCATCCCGGGATCGCCGCCGCGCACGTCGCGACCGCGCAGGTGCTCGCCGACACCTACCGCCGGGAGGAGGCGCTGCCGCATCTGCGGCGGGCCCTGCAACTCGACCCGGAGCACGAGTGGGCGTGCCGGCTGCTGATCGACACCCTCGCCGGACTGGGCCGTTCCGAGGAGGCTGAGCAGGCCGCGGAGGCGCTGCTCGGCAGGGTCCCGGACGCGGTGTCGGTGCGCTGCCGCCTCGCCGCCGTGCTCCGCGAGCGGCACCGGTACGACGAGGCCCTGGCCCAGTGCGAACGCGCCGTGGCCGACGCCCCGTACAGCGTGACCGCCCACGACCAGCTGGTCACCACGCTGCGCGAATGCGGCAGCCTGGACGAGGCCGAGCGCCACGTCGAGGAGTTCACCCGCGTCCGCCCGCACCTGACGTCGCTCCGCTTCCAGCTGGCCGCCGTGCACGCGGAGCGGGGCGACCACATCCCGGCCGCGCAGGTCCTGGAGGAACTGCTGGAATCCGCGCCCGGACCCCTCGGACGCGCGGAGGCCCGTGCCGCGACCGGCTGGGTCGCGCTGATGGACCAGCGCCCGCTGGACGCGGTGGACGCCTTCGCGGAGGTCCTGCGTTGCCGGCCGCACGACCACGACTTCCGGCTCGGCCGCGCATGGTCGCTGGTGCGCCTCGCGGACCTCGGCCCCGGCGGCCCGCGGTCGGACGGACGTCTCGCCGAGGCGGCCGCCCACTGCCGGGCCGTCGGCCGCGAGGACCCGCGCAACGCAGCCGCCCACACCTGCCTCGGGCTGATCGCGCACCGGCGCGGGGAGCCCGCCGCCGCCGAGCGGCACTTCGCCCGCGCCGTGGAACTGGACCCGTACGGCCGCTCCCACACCGAACTGGGCGCGCTCTATGTGCAGCTCGGCCGCTACACGGAGGCCGAGGCCGTGCTGCGCCGGGCCGTCGAGCTGGACTGGTACGACGTACAGGCCCACGTCGAACTGGGCAGCCTCGCGCTGCACCGGGCCCGGGAGGGCGGGGGCGACGTCATGACGGCGGAGGCGGCCGGCGAGTTCCGCCGGGCGGTCGCCGTGGACCCGGACAGCGGCAGCGCGGCCCTCGGGCTCGCGGTGGCGCTGGCGGAGGGCGCGGGGGACCTCGGCGCCGCCGAGGAGGAACTGCGCCGCGTGCTGGGCCGGCGCGGGGTGCGGGACCAGCCGGAGTGGCAGTTGCGGCTCGCGCTCGCGCGCCTGCTGGTGCAGGCCGGCGACGCCGAGCAGAACGCCGACCGCCACCGCGACGCGGGCCAGGAGGCGCGGGCCGCGATCCGGCTGGCCGAGCGCGAGGCCGAACCGCACTTCGTGGCAGGGGTGGTGGAGCAGCGGCTGGGCACGCAGACCGTCGACGTCCGGCTGAAACTGCTCCACCGGCGACGCGCCCAGCGCTTCCTCACCCGCTGCCGCCGCCTCGACCCGGCGCACCAGGACGCGGAGCGGGCGCTGCGGCTGCTGGAGGAGGACGCACGCGCCGCCCGCGGGAGCCGGCTGAGCAGCGCGGTCCTGGTGCTGGTGGCCACCGCCGTGCTCGGCGCGGCCTGGGTGGACTTCCTGTGGAAGCACCATGTCACCGCCGTGATGCTCACGACGCTCACCCCGGTGCTGGCCGGGCTCATCGCGGTGGGGTTCCTGCTGCCGGTGCTGATCCGCCTCAAACTGCCCGGGGGGATGGAGGCCGACCTGTCGGCGAGCATCGGCCAGATCTCACGCGGCCCGCGCGGCGAGGTCGCGCTCACCCCGGCGCGGACGCCCGCGGGCAACGGGCCGGTCGGCCGGATGCCGCGCCTGTGAGGGTGAGACGCCTTGGGGGAGGGGCTACGCCGCCGTGGCGTGGTCCGTGGCCTTGGACGCCTTCGCCTTGGTGGCGTAGATGTCGACGTACTCCTGGCCGGACAGCCGCATCACATGGCTCATCACCTCGTCGGTGACGGCGCGCAGCACATAGCGGTCGCGGTCCATGCCCTCGTAGCGGGAGAACTCCAGCGGCTTGCCGAAGCGGACGGTGAAGCGGTGCACCCGCGGGACGCCCGCGCCGCCCGGCTGGATCCGGTCGGTGTCGACCATCGCGAACGGGACGACCGGTGCGCCGGTCATCAGCGCCAGCCGCGACACGCCGGTGCGGCCGCGGTACAGGCGGCCGTCGGGGGAGCGGGTGCCCTCGGGGTAGATGCCGAAGACCCGGCCCTCGTCGAGGATGCGACGACCGGTCATGAGGGCGGCGACGCCGCCGTGCCCGCCGTCGCGGTCCACGGGGATCATGCCGACGGAGGTGAAGAAGGCCGCCATCAGCCGGCCCTTGACCCCGGGGGTGGTGACGTACTCGTCCTTGCCGATGAAGAAGACCTGACGCTTCACGACCAGTGACAGGAACATCGAGTCGATGAAGGTGACGTGGTTGCCGGCGAGGATCACGGGGCCGTCGCCCGGGATGTGCTCCGCGCCCTCGACCCGGGGGCGGAACAGGACGCGCATCAGTACTCCGAGCAGTGCCTTGAGGATGATGCGGAACAACGGGTCCTCCGGTCGTGGTCGGCGGGAGTCCGGCCGGACTCCCGCGGGGTTCGCTCACCAGTGTGCGCCTCTCCCGCCGAGGACGATACTTCCGCCACGGCGCGACACGCACACCGGGTTCACACGACCGGTACGCATTGTTGACGTGCGTTTCCGCCACGTTCCGTCGATCGCAGCTCGAAGGAAACTCGGGCCCGCCTACGATGCGCGCGTCGCTTGGCAGGAGCCGGACGGACGTTCGGCCGACACGAGGGAGCGCACATGACGCACGAGCAGCAGGGCGGCCGGGAGCAGGGCAGGGGGCCCGGGCGCCGGGCACTGATCGGGGCCGCCGCGCTCGGCGCCGGCGTCACCGTGCTCGGCGGCGCGGGCACCGCCGCGGCCGCCGAGCGGGGCTCCTCGCACGTCTCCTCGCACGGCTCCGTGCCCGTCCACCCCCTGCCCGTCCCGACCGTCGTCGGCCACCGCGGCGCGAGCGGCTACCGTCCCGAGCACACCCTGGGCTCCTACCAGCTCGCCCTGGACCTCGGCGCCGACGTCATAGAGCAGGACGTCGTCCCCACCAGGGACGGGCACCTCGTCTGCCGCCACGAGCCGGAGATCGGCGGCACCACGGACGTCGCCGACCACCCCGAGTTCGCCGACCGCCGGACCACCAAGACCCTCGACGGGGTCGCCACCACCGGCTGGTTCACCGAGGACTTCACCCTCGCCGAGCTGAAGACCCTGCGCGCGGTCGAGCGGCTGCCCGCCCAGCGGCAGCACAACACCGTCTACAACGGCCACTGGGAGGTGCCCACCTTCGAGGAGGTGCTGCGCTGGGCCGACGAGCAGGGCCGCCGCCGCGGCAAGGCGGTGTGGCTGCACGTCGAGACCAAGCACCCCACCTACTTCCGCGGCATCGGCCTCGGCCTGGAGGAGCGGCTCGCCAAGCTGCTGCGCCGCCACGGCCGCGACAAGCGCGACTCGCCCCTGTTCCTGCAGTCCTTCGAGCCCGGCAGCATCCAGCGGCTCGGCGCTCTCGGCCTGCGCAACCCCAAGGTCGTCCTGCTGGACGCGGCGACCACCCGCCCCTACGACTTCGTCGCCGCCGGTGACCCGCGCACCGTCGCCGACCTGGTCACCCCGGCCGGGCTGAAGTGGATCGCCGGTTTCGCGCAGGGCATCGGCCCCACCCTGAACCTGATCATCCCGCGCGACGCGGCCGGCAAGCTCGGCACGCCCACCACGCTGGTGCGCGACGCCCACAAGGCCGGGCTGATCCTGCACCCGTACACGATGCGCAACGAGAACAGCTTCCTGCCCGCCGACTTCAGGGTCGGCACGGACCCCAACGCCTACGGCGACGCCTTCGGCGCCTTCAAGGTCTACTTCGAGCAGGGCATCGACGGCATCTTCTCGGACAACTGCGACACCGCGCTCCTGGCCCGCGCGGACTTCGTCGGCCGGAAGTGATCGTCAACCCGAGGTGATCCCCTCCCGCGCACGGGTGGTTCCCCCGCCAGGGGGCAACCACCCGGTGCGCCGGGGATGTCCCGGCGGGCATGACCCCGCGCGTGCGACACCAAGAGCTGACCGCCATCCGCCCGCTGCTCGCGGCCGAGGCGGCCGCCGAGTCCGTCCCCGCCTGCGTCGAGGCGGCGGACCTCGAACAGTCCGTGTGGCTGCGGTTGCTGGAGCTTCCCGAACCGCCCCCCGACCCCGCCCGCTGGCTGCGCCGGGCGGTGCGGGCCGAGGTGCGCCTCGCCGTGCGCCGGGCCCGCCGGGAGACGCCGTACGGCCCGGGCCGCCATCCCGCAGCCGAGGCCCTGCCGAGCACCGAACAGCAGGTGCTCGCCGCCGAGCAGCGCCGCACCCTGCTGACCGCCGCGCGCCGGCTGCCCGGGCGCTGCCCGGAGCTGGTATCCGCCCTGATCTCCCGTTCCGATCCCACTTACCGTGAAATCTCCCGGGAGTTGGGAATCTCACAGGGCAGCCTCGGACCGATGCGTTCCCGGTGCCTGAGTTGCCTGCGTACGATCCTCGCAACCGGGGTTGCATCACCCGTACGACGGGGTAATGCACCGTAAACAGTCGGCGTACGGACGCTTGTGCACGGGCCGCGCCGCCTTCCGGAAACGATTCAGGGCAACGTCCCGCGCCGCACCCTCACCCCCCGCGGCCCGGGCGGACTCGAAGGAGAGGCCAGCGCACATGGGCATGAGCGTGACCATCTCTGCGGCTACCGGCGACGACGCCGAGAAGATCCTCAAACTGCAGTACCTCTGCTACCAGGACGAAGCCGCACTGTACGGGGACTACGGCATAGAACCGCTGACCCAGACCCTCGAGGCGCTGCGCGCCGAACTCGCGGGCGGGATCGTGGTGGTGGCCCGGCTGGGCGAGGAGGTGGTGGGTTCGGTCCGCGGCTCCGTGGACGAGGACGGCACCGCGCGGCTCGCCAAGCTGATCGTCCACCCCCGCATGCAGCGGCACGGACTCGGCGGCCGGCTGCTGCGGGCCATCGAGGAGCGCCTCGCCGCGGAGAGCGAGGCCAAGCGCTACCGGCTCTTCACCGGGCACCGCAGCGAGGTCAACCTGCAGCTGTACCGCAAGCTGGGCTACGCGCAGATCGGCAACGTCGAGCCGGTCACGCGCCACCTGAGCCTGGTGCACATGGAGAAGCCGGCCGCCCGGCCCGAGACGTACGCCGCGAGCGCCTGAGCCCGCGTCAGGATCCGGAGTCCTGCTGTGGCCGCGCCGGCCGGCGCAGCCACAGCAGGCCGGTCACCGGCACGACGACGGGCAGGAACAAATAGCCCATGCCGTAGTCGGACCACACGGTCTGGTCGGGGAACGCCCCGGAGTCGACCAGCGTCAGCGTGCCCACCGTCAGCACGCCGGCCAGTTCCAGCGCGCAGCTGACCAGCGCCACCTTCCGGGCGCCCTCGCCGCCCCGCCACAGGGCCACCGTGATCACCGCGTAGACGATGCCCGCCAGCAGGGAGAGCAGGTACGCCAGCGGCGCCTGGTCGAACTGCACGCTGATCTGCACGATCGCGCGGGAGAGCGCGGCGACGGTGAAGACGCCGTAGAGCGAGAGCAGCAACCGGCCCGGCCCGCGGCCGATCCCGGGCCCGGCCGCGTTCGGCGCGGCGGCGTCCTTCGCGGTCTCAGGCACTGACGCCTCCCCAGATGTCGTGGAGCCGCACCTCCAGCACGGCCAGGATCACCCCGCCCGCGGCCACGATCGCCGAGCCCCAGCGGGTGCGCTCGGTCAGCGACATGAAGCCCGCCGCCGGGACGGTGCAGGCCGCGCCGATCAGGTACGCCACGAAGATCGTCGTACCGTCCACCGGCTTCTCGCCGCCGGTGAGCTTGACCACACCTGTCACCAGCTGGACGAGCGCCAGCACCGCCACCAGGGCCATGCCGATGAAGTGCCAGTCCTTGGTGGGCTGGTCGCGGAAAGCCGCGAAACCGCACCAGGACGCCAGGAGCAGCGCCGTGGCCGAGACCGCGATCGTGAGCGCGTCGAGCATGGCGCGACTCTATTACGGCCGGGAATCGCCGGTTCCCGGCCCCCCGGCCTGTCCACATTCCGGACTCGAAGACCGGATATTGGAACGCCGAGCGGGGGTCTGCTTTACTGGGGCACATGACCACGACGAACCGCCGCTGCCGCGCGACCGAGGCGATGACGCCCGGTGTTCGTCGTATGTGTCGAATGTGCGCACGCTGAGGGCCCACGCCATCTGAGTCTCGCGCCCCGA
This sequence comes from Streptomyces sp. BoleA5, assembly GCF_000373665.1. NCBI lineage: Bacteria > Bacillati > Actinomycetota > Actinomycetes > Kitasatosporales > Streptomycetaceae > Streptomyces > Streptomyces sp. BoleA5. The sequence continues at coordinate 143,996 of NZ_KB892156.1, read as the reverse complement.
AGCGAGACCCACCCCTCCTGCAACGGATCGCACACCCCCATGCACACGGCACTGCAGCAGACCTTCCGCCGCTGCCGGCTGGCGCACGACCCCCAGCCGCCCGGCACCTACTGCTGACCTTCCCCCGCGCTCCCCGAGGGGCGCAGCCATGCCCTGCCCGCGGTCCATACACCCCGTGTGCGGCTTTCGTCCGCCGCGCACTCGACAGTGACGGAAACCCAGTGATCACCACAACGGGCCTGACCAAGGTCTACCGATCCCGCGACCGGGAGACGGTGGCCCTCGACGGCGTCGACCTGCACGTCCGCGAGGGTGAGGTGTACGGCGTCGTCGGACGCAGCGGCGCGGGCAAGAGCACGCTCATCCGCTGCGTGAACCTGCTGGAACGACCCACCTCCGGCACCGTCGAGGTGGCCGGGCGCGACCTGACCGCGCTCGCCGGACGCTCCGACCGCGCGGGCTCCGCCCTGCGGACCGCCCGCACCGGCATCGGCATGGTCTTCCAGCACTTCAACCTGCTGTCCTCGCGCACCGTCCGGGACAACGTCGAACTGCCCCTGGAGATCCTCGGCGTCTCCGGACGCGAGCGCCGCCGCAAGGCCCTCGAACTGCTCGACCTGGTCGGCCTGGCCGACAAGGCCCGCGCCTACCCGGCGCAGCTGTCCGGCGGCCAGAAGCAGCGGGTCGGCATCGCCCGCTCCCTGGCCGGCGACCCCAAGGTGCTGCTCTCCGACGAGGCCACCTCGGCGCTCGACCCCGAGACCACGCGCTCGATCCTGCAGCTGCTGCGCGACCTCAACCAGCAGCTCGGCCTGACCGTCCTGCTCATCACCCACGAGATGGACGTGGTCAAGGCCATCTGCGACTCCGCCGCTCTGATGAAGGGAGGCCGCATCGTGGAATCCGGCAAGGTCACCGACCTGCTCGCCACGCCAGGCTCCGAACTCGCCCACGAACTCTTCCCGGTCGGCGGCGAGCCGTCCGGCGAGGGCCGCACCGTGGTCGACCTGACCTTCCACGGCGAGGCCGCCACCGAGCCCGTCATCTCCCAGCTCTCCCGCACCTACAACATCGACATCTCCGTGCTCGGCGCCGCGCTGGAGACCGTCGGCGGCCGCCAGGTCGGCCGGATGCGCATCGAGCTGCCCGGGGCCTTCGAGGACAACGTGGTGCCGATCGGCTTCCTCCGCGAAAAGGGCCTGCAGGTCGACGTCGCCCCGGTCGGCGCCGACGAGCCGGTCAAGGAGGGCGCGAAGTGAGCTGGTCGCAGATGCAGCCGCTGCTGTCGCAGGCCTGTTGGGAAACCCTGATCATGGTCGGCTGGTCCACCCTGATCGCGGTCGCCGGAGGACTTCCGCTGGGCGTCCTGCTGGTACTGACCGACCGCGGCGGACTGCTGCGCAACGCCACGGTCAACAAGGCCGTCGGCGTGGTCGTGAACCTCGGCCGCTCACTTCCCTTCCTCATCCTGATGATCTCGGTGTTGCCCTTCACCCGCTGGGTGATCGGCACCACCATCGGTGCCGAGGCCATGGTCGTACCGCTGTCCATCGGCGCCATCCCGTTCCTCGCGCGGCTGGTCGAGACCGCCGTCCGCGAGGTCGACGGCGGACTCGTCGAGGCCGTCCAGGCCATGGGCGGCAGCACCTGGACCGTCGTCCGCAAGGCCCTGCTGCCCGAGTCGCTGCCCTCCCTGATCGCCGGACTCACCACCACGGTGATCGCGCTCATCGGCTACTCCGCCATGGCCGGCACCATCGGCGGCGGCGGCCTCGGCGACCTCGCCATCCGCTACGGCTACCAGCGTTTCGAGACCTCGCTGATGCTCGTCACGATCGGCGTCCTGATCGTCATCGTGACCGTCGTCCAGCTCGCCGGCGACCTCGCCGCCCGCAGCGCCTCGCACCGCGGCCGCACCTCCACCACGCCCCGGCTGCGCCTGCTGCGCCCGGCCGCGGCCACCGAAGCCTCCTGACACCGCAAGGCAACACCGTTCCAGAAAGGCACTTTTCGTGCGTACCAGCATCAAGATCACGACCGCCGTCCTCGCCGCCGCCGGCCTCACCCTCGGCCTGACCGCCTGCGGCGGGGACTCCGGCACCAAGAAGGACAGCGCGAGCGACCCGCTCGTGGTCGCCGCGAGCCCCGTCCCGCACGCGGAGATCCTGAACTTCGTCAAGGACAACCTGGCGGCCGAGGCCGGGCTCAAGCTCGAGGTGAAGGAGTTCAGCGACTACGTGACACCGAACACCGCCACCGAGGACGGCTCCGTCGACGCCAACTACTTCCAGAACCAGCCCTACCTGGACGACTTCAACAAGAAGAAGGGCACCCACATCGTGCCCGTCGTCACGGTGCACCTGGAGCCGCTGGGCCTGTACTCCGACAAGCTGAAGTCGGCCGACGCGATCAAGAACGGTGCGACGATAGCCGTCGCCAACGACGCGGTGAACGAGGCCCGCGGCCTCAAGCTGCTCGCCGCCAACGGCCTGATCACCCTCAAGGACGGCGTCGGCAACGAGGCCACCCCCGCCGACATCACCGGCAACCCCAGGAACCTGAAGTTCAAGGAGCTCGAGGCCGCCCAGCTGCCGCGCTCCCTGCAGGACGTCGACGCGGCCGTCATCAACGGCAACTACGCCATCTCCGCGGGGCTCAAGCCCGCCGACGACGCCCTGGTGCTGGAGTCCGCCGACGACAACCCCTACGGCAACTTCCTCGCCGTCAAGGAGGGCAACGAGGAGGACCCGCGCGTGCTGAAGCTGAAGAAGCTGCTCACCACGCCCGAGGTGAAGAAGTTCATCGAGGACACGTACGCCGGCTCCGTCATCCCCTCCTTCTGACCCGCGGGCCCCGGCGGGGGTCGGGCAGCGAGCTCACCGCGCCCCGTCCCCCGCCTCACCCGGCCAGTCCAGCCGCAGCCGCTCCGCGCGCGGCAGCCGCGCCACCACCAGGTCGTACGAGTCCTCGACCAGCTCCCGCACCATCGCGTCGGGCAGCGAACCGTCCAGCGTCACCGTGTTCCAGTGGCGCTTGTTCAGGTGCCACCCCGGCACGATCGCCGGGTGCTCCGCCCGCAGCCGCACCGCGAGGTCGGGTTCGCACTTCAGGCTCACCTTCAGCGGCTCGCCCCCCAGCGCGCTGATGGCGAAGATCTTCCCGCCGACCTTGAAGACGGTCACCTCCCGGTCGCGCGGGAAGGGGTTCTCCGCCACGGCGCCGTTGAAACCGAGGCAGAGGTCCCCGAGCCGGTCCGCGTCCATGCGCCCATTCAACAGGGCCCCACCGACAGCGGGGGGTGACCGCTCAGCGGCGCCGCACCCAGTACACGTCCGTGGTGTACGGCATCTCCACCGCGGCGTTGCCGCGCGTGGCGTCGTGCCCGGCCAGCACCGCCTCCACCTCGGCCCGCACCCGCTCCTGTTCCGCGGGGTCCATCACCGCGATGTGGCTCGAGGACGTCATCCGCTCCACCACGTCGGAGACCGTCGTCGAGTGCAGGTTCGGCCAGTGCCGCTCGTGCACCCGCGACCAGCCGGCGCGGTCGGTGAAGGCCTTGCGCCAGCCGTCGTCCAGCGGGCTCGGCAGGTCACGCGGCGCCAGGCGGAAGACGATGTCCTGGTAGTCCCGCACCCAGGGGACCGAGGTGTCGTAGGTGTTCCACACCAGCGCCAGCGAACCGCCCGGCCGCAGCAGCCGCTCGACCTCCGCCAGGGCCTCCTCCTCCTGGAACCAGTGCCAGGACTGCGCCGCCACCACCGCGTCCGCGCACCCGTCCGGCAGGCCGGTGGCCTCGGCCGTCCCGGCCGTCACCCGAACCCCCGGCAGCAGCTCCGCGAGCCGCTCCCGCATCTCCGTCACCGGCTCGACCGCGATCACCTCCGCGCCCGTCAGGGCCAGCAGGCGGGTGAACTTGCCGGTGCCGGCGCCCAGGTCGACCACCGTGCGGCCGGTCTCCAGGGGCAGCGCGTCCGCCAACTCGGCCAGGGCCGCCATGGGGTACGAGGGCCGCGACCGCTCGTACACACCCGCGGCCCGCTGATATCCGACTCCTGCTGCGTGGTGCACCGTCACGCGGGCAGACGGTAGCAGGACCCTGTGACCACGGGCGTAGCGGACCTGCGGAAAAGCCGGGGAACAGCACACCAACTGCTCCCGTCGCGCGGATGGTTGGACGTACCCTGGGGCGACGGCCGCGCAGGCCCCGCGGCGACCCGGTCCTGCGGGTGAACCGGTGGATGCTGCATGCTGTGCACTTCACACATGCCCTGGCTACGGAGCGTCGAATGACCAGCTTCCCGGAGATCTCCATCAGTACGGAGCGGCTGGTGCTGCGCACGTACGAGGAGTCCGACATCCCCGCCCTGACGGAGATGATGAACGACGAGTCCGTGATCGCCTGGACCTCCGTGCCGCATCCGTACACCGAGGCGGACGCCCGCTCCTTCATCACCGAGTTCGCCCCCGCCGAGCGCGCGGAAGGCCGCGGCATCGTGCTCGCCGTCACCGAGTTCCTCACCCAGCGCCTGGTCGGCATCGTCCACCTGCAGCGCACCGACTGGCGCATCCGCAGCAGCGAGGTGGGCTACGTGATCGCCCCCTGGGCGCGCGGCGAGGGCTATGCCGCCGAGGCCGTCCAGGGCACCGCCCAGTGGCTCTTCGACGACCAGAAGTTCGAGCGCCTGGAACTGCGCACCGCCGCCGACAACGCCGCCTCGCAGCAGGTCGCGCAGAAGATCGGCTGCATCAGCGAGGGCGTGCTGCGCGGCGCCGGCCTGGTCCGCCACCGGCCGGACGGGGAGACCGGCGGCCACTGGGAGGAGATCCGCACCGACCTGATCGTGTGGAGCCTGCTCCCGGAGGACCTGGACGGGCTCGCGGAGCAGTCCGCCGACGGCTCCGACTACGCGGCGTACCCCGACTGGCAGTGAGCACCCGCTAGCGCAAGATCCTGGCCGGGGTACTGTGCACACCCCGGGATCACCTCACCCGGGCACCGCACCGCGACGCGCCCAGGAGGCAGGACGACGATGGCCGACCGTGTCACGGTGATCGGGTGGGACGGCTCACCACCCGGCGAGGCGGCGCGTTCCGCGCTGTCGGCCGCCACGCTGGTGGCCGGGACCCGGCACCACCTGGCACTGCCCTTCGTGCCGGAGGACGCCGAGCGGATCGTGCTGGGCAGCATCGACCTGGCCGCCCGCCGCATCGCGCGGCACCGCGGCACCGCGGTGGTCCTCGCCGACGGCGACCCCGGATTCTTCGGAGTCGTCCGCGCCCTGCGCACCCCCGAGTACGGACTGGAGGTCGAGGTCGTCCCCGGCGTCACCTCGGTCGCCCAGGCCTTCGCGCGGGCCGGCATGCCCTGGGACGACGCCCGGGTGGTCGTCGCGCACACCCGCACCCTGCGGCGGGCCGTCAACGTCTGCCGCGCCCACCCCAAGGTCGCCGTGCTGACCGCGCCAGGCGCCGGTCCGGCCGAACTCGCCCTGCTGCTCGGCGACGAGCACCGCACCTTCGTGATCTGCGAGGCCCTCGGCACCGAGCACGAGCAGGTCACCGTCCTCACCTCCGACAAGGTGGCCGACCACACCTGGCGCGACCCCAACGTCGTCCTCGTCGTCGGCGCCGCCCCGGCCGCCGCCCCCGCGCCGGTGCCCGTCCCGGTCCCCGCGCAGTCCGGCTGGCTGGCGGGCGGCGACCCCGCCACGGCCGACCGCGTCCGGGGCTGGGCGCTGCCCTCCGAGCGGTACGTCCCCGGGGACGGCCCGGCGCACCTGCGCGCGCTGCAACTGGCCCGGCTCGGGCCGCGGGCGGGCGACCTGCTCTGGGACATCGGCGCCGGCGGCGGCGCCGTCGCCGTGGAGGCGGCGCGCTTCGGCGCGGCCGTCATCGCGGTGGAGGCCGACGCCGCGGCGTGCGAGCGCGTCGAGGACACCGCACGGGACTTCGGGGTGCAGGTGCGGGTCGTCCACGGCCGGGCCCCGCACGTGCTGGAGGACCTGCCGGAACCGGACATCGTGCGCATCGGGGGCGGCGGGCCGGAGGTCGTGGCCGCCTGCGCCGCGCGCCGGCCGGAGCGAATCGCCGCGAGCGCCGCGAACCGGGACGAGGCCGAAGCCGTCAGCCGCGCCCTCGACGAGGGCGGATACACCGTGGAATGCGCGTTGTTGCAGGCAGTCGAGCTGGACGACGAGTGGTCCGAGCGGGAGCGCACGGTGGTCTTCGCGCTCCTCGGACACCGCAGGTGAGCCGGTGGGTTGCGCCCGCATTGGCACCGGTTTGAGGTGAACCCCCCTGAGCACGCGCGGACACACGCACGGTAGGCTGACGGACCGCTGTGCCGTTGTCGCGCATTGACGTCGCGTGAGGGCTGATCAGTAATGGTCAGTACCGGTCAATCGCCGTCGTCGTGCCGGTTGCCGCCCACGCTCGTTCTCTCTGTGGGCAGTGTGCTCGGCGCAGCGATGGAAGGAGCGAAACCGATGGGCGAGGGGCACGCATGACTGACACCGGCCAGGTCCCGGGTGAGGGACTGCCGGAGAACGCAGGCGAAGAAGCGGTTCTGCAGCCGCACGCCGACCTTCCCGGCAGTGGCGCGCAGCAGCAGTCCGTCCCCTCGTGGGACGTCGATCCGCTCACCGCGCCGGTTCCTCCCGAGTACCACTACCTCGACCAGCCGTCCGGCCCCGCGCCGGTCGACGAGGAAGAGGAGATGCTGCTGATGCCGGGTCTGCAGGGGTCCTGGGCCGACCCGCAGCCCGTGCCGCCGCAGCCGGTCCCGGTCGCGGTACCCGTCCCGGCGCCCGCTCCCGTGGCCCCGTCCGTGCAGGTCCCGGCGCAGGCCGCCGCCCCCACGCCCGTGCCGGTCGAGCACACCCCGCTCGGGGTGCCCGTGGCGCCCCAGGGCATCGAGCACGACGCCCACGAGAGCGGCGGCCGCGACTCCGTCTCCCTCGACTACTCGGCGGTCCGCACCGAGGGGCCGCTCGTACCGGGTACCCCGGTCCCGGAGCAGCCGCCGGCGGAGCAGGCCGCGCCGTTCGTGGTGGAGCAGCCGGTGCCCGTGGCGGCCGAAACCGTCGCGCAGCCGGCGCCCGCCGAGGACGCGCTCCAGGTCCAGGCCCCGGAGGCCGAGCCGGCTCCGCAGCCCCAGGTGCCCGCGCAGGTGCAGGAGGCCGCCCCGGCCGCCCCCGTACCGCCGCGGCGCCCCCTCCACATGGGCCCGCCGATCCCGGACCCGTCCAACGGCGGCGGCATCGTGCGCTCCCTGGCCGACCGCGGCCCGGCCACCCCGCCGCCCGCACCGGCGCCTGCGCCGCAGCCGGTTCCGGCGCCCATGCGCCACGTGGGCCCGCCCACCACGGGGCCGGAGTACCTGGACATCCCGCGCGACGAGCTCCCGGCGGCGCCCGAGGTCGTCGTGCCGGAGCCCGAGCCGGTGGCCGTCATGCCGGCGACGCCCGAGCCGGTGCCGCCGCTGGAAACCCCGGACGAGCCGCTGCCGTTCGGCATGGAGCCGGCCACCGAGGTGCCCGTGGCGCCGGTCGTCCCGGAGGCGCCCGAGCCGGTCGTGGTGCCGGAACCGGTCGTGGTGGCCGAGCCCGAACCGGTCGTCGAGGCCGTGGCGGAGCCCGTGCCCGTGCCCGCGCCCGTGCCTGTTGTGGAGCTGGAGCCCGTGCCCGCGCCCGTGCCTGTTGTGGAGCTGGAGCCCGTGCCCGCGCCCGTGCCTGTTGTGGAGGCGGCCGTCGTCGAGCCCGCGCCCGCCGTCGTCGTGCAGGAGGAGACCCCGGTCGCCCCCGCCGTCGAGCCGCAGCCCGAGGCCGTGCCCGCGGCCGAGGCGGAGGCGGCACCCGACGAGGCCGAGGCGCCCGAGGTGCCGGTGGCCGACGAGGAGGACCCGGAGCTGCTGCTGCCCCCCGCCGAGGGCTACGACCCGGCCGTACGGGACGCCGTCCACCGCGTCATCCGTGAACGACGGGACATCCGCAACGGCTTCCGCAAGGACCCGATCCCGCACGAGGTGCTGATCCGCGTGCTGGAGGCGGCGCACACCGCGCCGAGCGTCGGCCACTCCCAGCCGTGGGACTTCGTCGTCATCCGCTCGGCCAAGACCCGCGAGCGCATGCACGAACTCGCCATGCAGCAGCGCGAGGCCTACGCCAAGTCCCTCCCCAAGGGCCGCGCCAAGCAGTTCCGCGAGCTGAAGATCGAGGCGATCGTCGACACCCCCGTCAACATCGTCGTCACCGCGGACCCCACCCGCGGCGGCCGCCACACGCTGGGCCGCTACACGCAGCCGCAGATGGCCCCGTACTCGTCGGCGCTCGCCGTGGAGAACCTCTGGCTCGCCGCCCGCGCCGAGGGCCTCGGTGTCGGCTGGGTCAGCTTCTTCGACGAGCGCGAGATGGTCCGCGAACTCGGCCTGCCCGAGCACCTCGAGGTCGTCGCGTACCTCTGCGTCGGCTACGTCGACGAGTTCCCCGAGGACCCCGAACTGGTGCAGTCGGGCTGGTCCAAGCGACGCCCGCTGTCCTGGGTCGTCCACGAGGAGGAGTACGGCAACCGGGCCCTGCCCGGCGAGGAGCCGCACAACCTCCTGGAGGAGACGCTGCGCGGCATCCGCCCGCTGGACGCGAAGGCGCTCGGCGAGGCCTGGGAGCGGCAGAAGCGGATGACCAAGCCGGCCGGCGCGCTCGGCATGCTGGAGATCATCTCCGCACAGCTCAGCGGGCTGTCCCGGCAGTGCCCGCCGCCGATCCCCGAGCCCGCGGCCGTCGCGATCTTCGCCGGTGACCACGGCGTGCACGCCCAGGGCGTCACCGCCTGGCCCCAGGAGGTCACCGGCCAGATGGTCGCCAACTTCCTCGGCGGCGGGGCGGTGTGCAACGCCTTCGCCAACCAGGTGGGCGCCGAGGTCTGCGTGGTCGACGTCGGCGTCGCCTCCGACCTGCCCAGCACGCCGGGTTTGTTGCCCCGCAAGGTCCGTCCCGGCACCGCCGACATGACGGCCGGGCCCGCCATGTCGCGCGAGGAGGCGCTGCGCGCGATCGAGGTCGGCATCGAGACCGCCCGCGACCTCGTCGCCGCGGGCAACAAGGCGCTGCTCACCGGGGAGATGGGGGTCGCCAACACCACCGTCTCCGCCGCCCTGATCTCCGTCTACACCGGGGTCGACCCGGCGGAGGTCACCGGGCGCGGTACCGGCATCAACGACGAGATGCACGCCCGCAAGATCGACGTCGTACGGCGCGCCCTCGAACTCCACCGGCCCGACCCGTCCGACCCGATCGAGGTCCTCGCGGCGATCGGCGGCCTCGAACACGCGGCCATGGTGGGCCTGCTGCTCGGCGCGGCCTCCCTGCGGACCCCGGTCATCCTCGACGGCGTCAGCGCCGGCGCGGCGGCCCTGGTGGCCCGCGCCATCGCCCCGGAGGTCCTCGCGGCCTGCATCGCGGGCCACCGCAGCGCGGAGCCCGGCCACCGGGCGGCGCTGACGAAGCTGGGCTTGCGGCCGCTGGTCGAGCTGGACCTGCGGCTCGGCGAGGGCACGGGTGCGTTGCTGGCGCTGCCGCTGGTGCAGAGCGCTGCGCGCGCGATGCATGAGGTGGCGACGTTCGACTCTGCGGGGGTCACGGAGAAGTCCTGACGCGGTCGGTCTGTGTTACGGCGCGTTGTTGTGTGCGGGTTGGTTGCGCCTGCGGGCGGCTGCGCCGGGGCTGTCCGGTGGGTGCCCCTTGCGGCCGGTGGTTGTGTGCGGGTTGGTTGCGCCTGCGGCGGGCGGTTCTCCCGCCCGCCCGCCGCAGGCGCAACAGACCCGCACACGACAACCGGCCCCACAGAACCGTAAGCGCACCGCAGGTGTGATCTTGGGCGCTGCGGCGCAGCCGCCCCGCACCGTAGGGTTGGGGCGGGGCAGGGTCGCCCCGCACCCCCACCCCCTGCCGTGCCGTGCCGCGACGCAGACGCACACGCCGCGAGGCACACCCTAGGAGCCGCACCGCCATGACTGCCGCCGAGGACCGCAACGACCCACCCGCCTACCCCGTCGGCCTGCGCCTCGCCGGCCGGCGCGTCGTCGTCCTCGGCGGTGGCCAGGTCGCCCAGCGCCGGCTGCCCCCGCTGGTCGCCGCCGGCGCCGACGTCGTGCTGGTCTCCCCGTCCGCGACACCGTCCGTGGACGCGATGGCCGCCGCGGGCGAGATCCGCTGGGAGCGCCGCCGTTACCGGCCCGGCGACCTCGCCGACGCCTGGTACGCGCTGATCGCCACCACCGACCCCGAGGCGAACGCCGCGGCCTCCGCGGAGGCGGAGGAGCACCGGGTGTGGTGCGTCCGCAGTGACGACGCCGAGGCGGCGACCGCGTGGACCCCGGCGACCGGCCGTACGGAGGGCGTGACCGTCGCCGTCCTGACCGGGCGGGACCCGCGGCGTTCCGCGGCCGTGCGGGACGCGATCGTGGAGGGCCTGCGGGACGGCTCGCTCGCGGCACCGCAGTACCGGGGGAGGACCCCGGGCGTGGCGCTGGTCGGCGGCGGTCCGGGCGACCCGGACCTGATCACGGTGCGGGGCCGCCGGCTGCTCGCGGAGGCGGACGTCGTGATCGCCGACCGCCTCGGCCCGCGCGACCTGCTGGACGAACTGCCCCCGCACGTCGAGGTGATCGACGCCGCGAAGATCCCGTACGGCCGGGCGATGGCGCAGGAGGCGATCAACGCGGCGCTGATCGAGCACGCGAAGGCGGGCAAGGCGGTCGTGCGGCTCAAGGGCGGGGACCCGTATGTGTTCGGGCGCGGCATGGAGGAGGCGGAGGCGCTCGCGGAGGCCGGCATCGCGTGCACCGTGGTGCCCGGGATCTCCAGCTCGATCAGCGTCCCGGCCGCCGCCGGGATCCCGGTCACACACCGGGGCGTGGCGCACGAGTTCACCGTGGTCAGCGGCCATGTGGCCCCGGAGGACCCGCGGTCGCTGGTGGACTGGGCAGCGCTCGCCCGGCTGCGCGGCACCCTGGTGCTGCTGATGGCCGTCGAGCGGATCGGCCCGATCGCGGCGGCCCTCGTGGCGCACGGCCGGGGCGCGGACACCCCCGTCGCCGTGATCCAGGAGGGTACGACGGCGGCCCAGCGCCGGGTCGACGCGACGCTCGCGACGGTGGCGGAGCGGGTGGCCGCGGAGGGCGTTCGGCCGCCCGCGGTGATCGTCATCGGCGAGGTCGTCGCCGTCGGCGAGCGGGTAACCAGCGGTAACCAGTGACGTCGGTGCCGTTGGCACCGCATTTCGGACAAGGCAGTATCACCCTGTGGCTGAGCTCATCACCATCGACGACCCCGACGACCCGCGTCTGCGCGACTACACGTCCCTGACCGACGTGGAGCTGCGCAGACGCCGCGAGCCGGCCGAGGGGCTGTTCATCGCGGAGGGCGAGAAGGTCATCCGGCGCGCCCGGCAGGCCGGTTACCGCATGCGCTCCATGCTGCTGTCCGCCAAGTGGGTCGACGTCATGCGGGACGTCATCGACGAGGTCCCGGCGCCGGTCTACGCGGTCAGCCCGGAGCTCGCCGAGCAGGTGACCGGCTACCACGTGCACCGCGGCGCCCTCGCCTCCATGCAGCGCAGACAACTGCCCGACGCCGCCGACCTGCTGGGTGACGCGCGGCGGATCGTCGTCATGGAGTCGGTCAACGACCACACCAACATCGGCGCCATCTTCCGCAGTGCCGCCGCCCTCGGCATGGACGCCGTCCTGCTCTCCCCGGACTGCGCCGACCCGCTGTACCGCAGGTCGGTGAAGGTCTCGATGGGCGCCGTCTTCTCCGTGCCGTACGCCCGGCTGGAGAACTGGCCCCGGGATCTGGAGGCGGTGCGGGAGGCGGGCTTCACGCTGCTCGCGCTGACCCCGGACGAGAAGGCCACCGACATCGACGCGGCCGGCCCGCACCGACTGGAGCGCGCGGCGCTGATGCTCGGCGCCGAGGGCGACGGCCTGTCGACCCGTGCCCTGGTCGCCGCCGACGAGTGGGTGCGCATCCCCATGGCGCACGGGGTGGACTCCCTGAACGTGGGGGCGGCCGCCGCCGTCGCGTTCTACGCGGTGGCGACCGGCCGCCCCCGGGACTGACTCAGCCCGCGGCCGGCAGTTCCACCAGCGCGGCGAGAGCCGCCCGGTGACGGCCGGGTGTGCCCAGGGCGATCTCGTCGGCCTTGGCGCGCTTCAGCCGCAGGTGGGCCGGGTGCTCCCAGGTCATCCCGATGCCGCCGTGCAGTTGGACGCACTCCTCGGCGGCCCGCACCGCCACCGGCGCGCAGAAGGCCTGCGCCACTGCGATCGCGACCGGGGCGTCCGCGCTGTCGCGCGCGAGCGTGTCGGCGGCGTTGCGTGCCGCGGCGCGGGCCTGGACGACCTCGAGCCACAGGTCCGCGAGCCGGTGCTTGAGGGACTGGAAGGAGCCCACGACCCGGCCGAACTGGTGACGCTCCTTCAGGTACGCCACCGTCTCGTCCAGGCACCGCTGGGCCAGGCCGAGTTGCTCCGAGGCCAGCAGCCCCGCCCCGGCCAGCAGGGCCCGTTCGACGGCCGCCGCGGCCGTCGCGGGGCCGGCGATCCGGCGGGCCGCCGCCCCGTCGAATGTGACGTCGGCGATCGGGCGGGTCAGGTCGAGCGGCACCGGCACGGACAGGGCGACCCCGGGCGCGTCGTTGCGCACCTCGTAGAGGCCCGGCCCGTCGGGGCCGGTAGCGGGCACGATCAGCACGTCCGCGGCGGTCGCGTCGGGGACGCTGGTCACACGCCCGCCGAGAACGCCGTCCGCGTCGGCCCGCACCCCCGGGAACACCTCCGTGCCGGGCGCCGACGGCAGCGGCACGGCCAGGGCGGCCGTCTGCTCGCCCTCCGCGAGGCGCGCCACGACGGTGTCCGCCTCCGGGGTGCCGGCCGCCAGCAGCGCCGTGGTGGCCAGCACGGCGCTGCCCAGGAAGGGCACGGGCGCCACGAAGGCCCCCAGCTCCTCCAGCACGACCGCCGCCTCCCGCGCGGAGGCGCCCTGGCCGCCGAGCTTCTCCGGAACCAGCAGCCCGGCGACCCCGACCTCCCGGGCCAGGGTGCGCCACAGCGCGGAGTCGTACGGCTCGTCGCCCTCGCAGCGCGCCAGGACGTCCGAGGGGGCGCACCGGTCGGCGAGCAGGCCGCGTACCGCGGCGCGCAGGTCGTTCTCGACGTCGGAGTAGAGCAGGTCGGAGCTCATCGCGGCAGGTCCTTCCAGGGGACGTCCTTGTCCGTACGCGGCTCGGAGGGCAGGCCGAGGACACGCTCGGAGATGATGTTGCGGAGGATCTCGGAGGTACCGCCCTCGATGGAGTTGCCCTTGGCCCGCAGATAGCGGTAACCGGCGTCGCGGCCGTAGAAGTCGACGATCTGCGGGCGGGTCATCGTCCAGTCGCCGTAGCGCAGGCCTTCCTCGCCCAGCAGTTCCACCTCCAGGCCGCTGATGCGCTGGTTGAGCGAGGCGAAGGCCAGCTTCATGCCCGAGCCCTCGGGGCCCGGGGCGCCCACGACGAGCTGCTGCCGCAGCCGTTCGCCGGTGAGGCGGGTGACCTCGGCCTCCACCCACATCCGCAGCAGCCGGTCGTGCAGGTCCGGGGTGCGCAGCTCGGGCCGCTCCCGCCATGTCGCGGCCACGGTTCCGATCATCCCGCCCTCGCGGGGGAGCGCGGTGCCGCCGATGGCGACCCGCTCGTTCATCAGCGTCGTCTGCGCCACCCGCCAGCCGTCGCCGACCTCGCCGAGGCGGTGCGCGTCGGGGATGCGGACGTCCGTCAGGAAGACCTCGTTGAACTCGGCCTCGCCCGTGATCTGCCGCAGCGGCCGAACCTCGACGCCCGGGGCCGTCATGTCGCACACGAAGTACGTGATGCCCTGGTGCTTGGGGACGTCCGGGTCGGTGCGGGCGATGAGGATCGCCCAGCGCGCGTTGTGGGCGTTGGACGTCCACACCTTCTGGCCGGTGACGATCCAGCCGTCGCCGTCGCGTACGGCCCTGGTGCGCAGGCCGGCCAGGTCCGAGCCGGCGCCGGGCTCGCTGAACAGCTGGCACCAGACCTCCTCGCCGGTCCACAGCGGGCGCAGGAAGCGGGCCTTCTGCTCCTCGGTGCCGTACCGGAGGACGGTGGGCGCGGCCATCCCGAGGCCGATGCCGATCCGGCGCGGCTCGTTGTCCGGAGCCCCGGCGGCGGTCAGTTCGGCGTCCACGACCCCCTGCAGGGCGCGGGGCGCGCCCAGGCCGCCGAGGCCCTGCGGGTAGTGCACCCACGCCAGACCGGCGTCGAACCGGGCCCGCAGGAAGTCCAGGCGGTCCGTCGCCGCGGGATCGTGAGAGGCCAGCAGCGTGTGCACTCGCTCGCGCAGCTCCTCCGGTGTGACCGTCATGCGAATGCGTCCCTCCGCGTGTGCGTAGCCTAAGCAAGCGCTTAGAAACTAACCCACGGAGTGGCCTCCCGTCACCCCCTGGCGGGCCCGCATGTCCAAGGCGTCAGCCGGCGTGTGCTTCCATGACCCTGACGCCCTCCCTGGCGGCTGTGTGACGGCGGACACAGGAACTCGGCCGGGGCGGCGGAGGGTAATGAATGTGACGCAAAGAGAACCATCAGAGCCGTCGCGTGGCCGCATCCGAGCAGGAGACCGCACCGCGTTCGCCGATCTGTACGAACGGAACGCGCGAGCGGTATACAGTCACGCGCTGCGGTTGACCGGTAGCTGGCCGGAGGCCGAGGACGTCATGTCCGAGACGTTCCTCGCCGCCTGGCGCGCGCGGGAGACCGTGGATCCCGAGGGCGGCTCCCTCACCCCGTGGCTGCTGGGCATCGCCACGTACAAGGCTCACAACGCCAACCGTGGACTGCGGCGGAGGCTCGCCTTCCTGGCACGCAGCCCGGAGCCCCGCCCCGTCGAGGACTTCGCGGAGGAGACGGCCGGCCGGATCGACGACGCCCGCCGCCTGGCCGCCGTGTACGACACGTTGTGCCGGCTGCGCCGCCAGGACAGGGAGGTGATCGCCCTGTGCGTGGCGGCCGGGTTGGATTACCGGGAAGCCGCCGAGGCCCTGGACATCCCGGTCGGCACCGTGCGCTCGCGGCTCTCGCGCGCCCGGAACCGACTGGCCAGGCTGAGTGCCGCACCAGCGCCGGGCGCGAGGGTGGAACCGGACGGCGCCCGCGGAGGGATAGAGAGCGAGGCCGCGTTCGCGGCGCTCTTTCTGCAGGAGGAAACCCCATGAACGCCGATGATCCGCACGGCCCCGGCTCCCCCCGGAGCGCGGCGGAAGAACTGCTGGCGGCCTCGGCCGCCTGGGACCTCTCGCCGAACCGTCACCTCCACCACAAGGAAGTTCTGATGCGACAGATCGACCGGGACGGCATCTCCGACGCCCGGAGGCCGATGGCACGGCTCAGCCGTCGGCTCCGTCCGGCGATGGTCCTGCCCGTGGCAGCCGTACTGACCGGCGTGCTGGTCGTCACCGCGTCCGGAGGTGACCACACCTCCGCCCCGCGGCGGTCCTCCGTCGCCGGGCCGGCGAAGGACAACGGCGCGGCCGTCACCCTCGACCGGATCGCCGCCGCCGCCATGACACGGGACGTGACGCCGGTGGAGGACGGCCAGTTCGTGTACGTAGCGTTCCTGAGCCGCGAGAACAAGGGCGCCTTGAACAGCCCGGTCCGGCTCGGTGCGCCGGGCAGGCACGAGGTGTGGACCGCCCAGGGCTCCGGACCCACCACGAGGACGGGCTGGATCCGCGACACGGGCAAGGACGCGGTCATGCCCGGCGAACTGGTCCCCATCGTCAGCACCTCGCCCGTGGGCGCGGGCCTGGACCACGTCACATACAAGTGGCTGGCCTCGCTGCCCACGGACCCCGAGGCCCTGCGCACCCTGCTCTACGCCCAGACCGAGCCCTGGGGCGACCTGTCACAGGACGAGACCGTCTTCCGGAACATCGGTGAGCTGCTGCGCTCGACGATCATGCCGCCCGCCACCGCCTCCGCGCTGTACAAGGTCGTCGAGAAGATCCCCGGAGTCACCATGGTGCCCGACGCCGCCGATGCGGCAGGACGCCGCGGCATCGGCATCACGCGCGAGGACCCCGGGTCCGCCACCCGCGACGAATGGATCTTCGACAAGAAGACCTTCGCCTACCTCGGCTCGCGGTCCTACATGACCGCCGCCAAGGGCACCGGCGGAACCGATACGTTGTACGGCATCGACGCCGTCATGGCGAGCGGTGTCGTCGACAGCCCTGGCGAGGTCTCCGCCGACACCGCGGGCTGACCCGGCGCTACCGCACGGACTCCCCGCTCCCCGGAGCGGGGAGTCCGTGCGGCGCGTCGGCCGGGACCCGGCGATCGGTCCGCCCGGCCGGCCGGCGCTCCTGTGACGATTCGGCCTGGGGCGCGCTCGCGTGACGCGGGCCGCCGGAAGCCCCACCCGCGGCCTCGCCCACCGCGCCCAGCGCCACATCGACGAGCACGTCGACCCGCTCGGCCCCCCCGCTGTCCGTCCACGCGCCCACGGCCGCGTTGAGGCAGGACAGCACCGTCACGGCGAGGGCGCGCGCCCTCAACTCACGGTGCTCGCCCCCGCCGAGGCGCTCCGCCACGAGGGGAACGAGCAGGTCCTGCCACTCCCGTCGCTTCTTCGCCAGCGCCCCCTGCAGGGCGGGGGTCCCGGCCAGCATCACGGAGGTGGCGAGCAGCGTGCCGTCCGGGTCGTGGTCGAGCGCGGCCACGTGCTCGTCGAGGGACCGGCGCAGTGCCTCCCACACGGGTTCGTCGGCGGGGCGTGCCGCGAGGCGTTCGGCGATGCCCTGCCCGATCCCGGTGAGGTTGCCGACGACCATGTCCTCCTTGCTGGCGAAGTAGCGCGAGACGCTCCGCCCGGACATGCCGATCTCCGCCGCGATCTGCTCGATGGTCGTCTTCTCGAAGCCGTGCTCGATGAACAGCTTCATCGCGCGGTCGGCTGCGCCCTCACCGACTGGCGGGTCAGCTCGCGAAGGCCCGACCGCAGAGGATCCTTGCTGCTCATGGCCTCAGCGTAGCCAAGGCTGAAACCCCTGGCGCGCAGGGACGGATCTGTCGTCGTCCGTCACTCACGGCTGGGTCTGGCCGCCGTCGACCTCGTGACGCGTTCGGCGGCGGCCCCGTCGACGTCGGCCACGAACGATCCTGGCGCCCTCGCGGGCGAGCCGCCCGGCCCCCGCCTTGCCGAGCCCGGACCCGGCGCCGGTCACGATGCCGGTCTTCCCCTTCACGGACATGGCCGTCACCTCGGCTCGACGAGGGTGAAGACGGCACCCGTCGGATCAAGGAGCACGGCGATGCTTCCACTGCCGATGTCGGTGGACGGCATGAGCAGGGTGCCTCCCGCCGAGGTCGCGCGCGCGGTCGCGGCGGAGACGTCGGTGACGGTGAAGTACGCGTCCAGTAGGGCGGTATCTCCCGGGGCATCGCCGCGGGGCGCGGCAGCAGCAGCGAGACGGCCGTGCCGTCGAGCCGCCACTCGCGCCGGCCCAGCGGCCCGGCGGGGTCGCCGGCCGTCCAGCCGAACAGCGCGCCGTAGAAGGCGGCACTGGCGTCGACGTCGTCGGTGATGAGCTCGGCCAGGGCGAAGCCGCCGGGTCCCGCGGCCGCCGGCATGGGTGCATGCCGCGCCGTGATGAGGACGACGTCGGTGAAGGGGTGGGTGTTCGTGCCGGCCGGGGCGCTTACGGCGTGTGGGGTGCCGTCACGCCCTGCAGCAGGCCGAGGCCGCGGCTCGGGCCCTGGCAGCCCTGCGCGGCGGCGATGCCGAGCGCGACGAGGAGGGTCACGGTGACGAAGACGATGAGCCGCTGCCGCAGCAGCCTGCGGTCCGCGCCCGCGGGCCTGCGGCCGGCCGGGGTCCGGGCCGCGGTGCGCGGCGCGGCGGGCGTACGGGGGGAGGCGGGGGTGCGCGGCGCCGCGGGGGTGCCCGGCGCGGTCCGGCGCTCGGTGTGCTGCTCCGCGTATTCCTGCGCCCGCGTGCCCGTGGGCCGCTCGGGGCGCGGACCGGACGCCCTGGGCACGATGTCGCGCCGGCCCGGGGCCACCCCGAGTCCGCGGGCCTCGCGGGCGGCGATCTCGGCCAGCCGCTCGGAGAGTTGGACCGTGCTGGGCCGCTGCTCAGGGTCCTTGGCGAGGCACGCGTACACCAGCGGGGCCAGCGAGTCCGGCACACCGGCGAGGTCCGGCTCCTCGTGGACGACCCGGTAGAGCATGACCTCCGAACTGCCCTGCCCGAAGGGCGAGTCGCCCATCGCGGCGTACGCGAGCGTCGCGCCGAAGGCGAAGACGTCGGTGGCCGGCGTGACCGCCGCCCCGCGCACCTGCTCCGGCGCGAGGAAGCCGGGGGAGCCGACGGCGGTGCCCACGTGGGTGAGGGTGCTCGCGCCGGTGGACCAGGCGATGCCGAAGTCGATGATCCGCGGGCCCTTGGGCGACAGCAGGATGTTGGAGGGCTTCAGGTCGCGGTGGACGACGCCGGCCTCGTGGACGGCGACCAGCCCCTCCGCCAGGGCGGATCCCATGGACGCGGTCTCGGCCGCGGGGAGCATGCCGTCGCGGGCGACCTTGTCGTGCAGCGATGGCCCCGGGACGTACTGCGTGGCGAACCACGGGCGGTCCGCGTCCAGGTCGGCGGCGACCAGCCGGGCCGTGCAGCCGCCGCGGATGCGTCTCGCCGCGGACACCTCGCGCGCGAAGCGCGAGCGGAACTCCTGGTCCTCGGCCAGCTCGGGGCGGATCACCTTCAGCGCGACCCGCTGGCCGCGCTTGTCGGCACCCAGGTAGACGACGCCCATGCCGCCGGCGCCCAGCCGCCGGTGCAGCCGGAACGAGCCGACGACACGCGGGTCCTCGCGCCGGAGCCGCATCATCGCCATGTCGTCCATCCCCGCTGCCTGCCTGGCCAGTCTGACGCCGACAGCTTACGGACTGACCGCCCGTCGTGCCGCGAGGCCGCGCCCGCGCGGGGCGGTGGATTGTCAGTGCCGGATGGGATCCTTGAAGAGTGGGGAAAATTCCTGCCGCTGACGGCCAGGAATTTCGTCATGCCGTCAACAGTCCATCGGACAAGGGGGATTGACGCCATGAAGGGTGATCGTGTGGAGATAGTCGTCGACGCCGGCGACACGACGAGGACGTATGAAGTGGTGGCCACCAGGGCGGGCCGCAGGGTCGAGACAGCGGTCCGCCGAGGGGTCGTGGAAGTGAGCGAAGTCACCCGGTCCGGCTCCGTGGTGCGCACCGCGCGCTTCATGGCGACCCGGGTCCTCGCCCTGGTCGAGCAGCCCATGCCGACCGGCGACGCGGAGGACGAGGAGCGCGCCTGAAGGGCCCCGAGGACGCCCGCCCGGGACATCCCCTCGGGGATGTCCCGGGGGTGCGGCCGGGTCCCTCCACCCAGGGGAGTACACAGCCGGACCCGGAGTCATCCTCGGGGAGGCCAGGGAAGCGGTACGACGGCATGACGACGGCCGCCGGCGCCGCGCCTAGTGTTGAGGTCAAGCGGCGGGCGGAGCACTCGTCCCCCGAGGTCAAACGCCCGCCGCTCCGACAACTGTGCATGATCACGGACCACGACCCGGGAGAGGGCCATGGCGAACACGGTGAGCCGTACGGTGCGGCCGGCGCGCGGCAGCAGGATCGCCGCGTTCGGCATACGCCCGTCGGGCACCCGGCATCCGCTGGTGGCGGTGGCGATGGTGCTGCCGCTCGCGGTGCTGCTCGCGGTGGCCTTCGGAGGCTGGGACGCGGTGGTCACACAGGCGTCGTCCGTAGCCGGTCTGATGGGGCGCTGACAGACGCCCCGCGGCCCCGGAAGAGCGGTCCGGGGTCCGCGAGGACCGGTGAACCAACCCCGTGGGGACGGGGGTCCGGCGGACGGCATGAATGCCCGGGTACCTGTGGCGGTACCCGGGCATCACACCCGGCATTGCCAGTACGCGGCGCGCTGCCGCACAGTGGGCCGGTGGAACGGGCAGTGGGGGAGAGAGTGACCAGCAGCGGAGCGGCGCTGACGCACGCCCTGGGGGCGGTCGCGGCAGCGGCCTCGCGGGTGCCCGGCCAGGCGCGGCCCGCCGTGCTCGCCGAGCGGCCCGATGCCACCGTCGTCCGCGGCGGCCGCCTCGTCGCCAAGGCCCACGCCCCGGGCACCGATCCCGGCGAACTCGCCCTGCGGCTGCGCGTGGCCGCCCATCCGCTGCTGGACGGCGTCCTGCTGCCCCCGGCGCCGCTGCCCGACCACGGCGGCGCGCTGAGCACCGTGCTCCTCGGCCGTACCGTGAGCCTGTGGCCCCTCGGTGAGCCCGTCGACCGCGACGACCCTGACTCCGCGCCCTGGGCGGAGGCCGGCGCCCTCCTGGCCCGGCTGCACACCGTGCCGCCGGCCCGGCTGCCCGGCCCGCCGCCGCAGATGCGCGGCCCGGTCAGCGCGGCCCGCGCGGTCGCCAGGATGCTCGCCTCCGGCCCCGGCGACCCGGCGGTGCTCGCCGCCTGGCACGGCCTGCCGCCCTGGGCCCGCGGCGAGGCCCCGCAGCCGCGGCAGGTGCTCTGCCACGGAGACCTGCACATGGGCCAACTGGTGCGCCACCCCGCGCCGGACGGGCCGTGGTGCCTCATAGACGTGGACGACCTCGGGCTCGGCGAGCCCGCCTGGGACCTGGCCCGGCCGGCGATGTGGTTCGCCGCCGGGCTGCTCGACCCCGCCGACTGGGGCCGCTTCCTCGGCGCTTACCGCGCCGGCGGCGGCCCCGCCGTCCCCGCTGACGGCGACCCGTGGCCGCATCTCGACGCGGCGGCACGGGCGTTGGCGGTCCAGACCGCGGCGACAGCCGTCGCCAAGGCCGCGCAGGAGGGCCGCGCACTCGACGGGGCGGAACAGTCCGTCCTCGATACGTGCCGCCGAATCGCGGAAGTAAAGTGCAGTTCCACGCCGGGGGACGACCCCCGGCCGGCGCGAACGAGGAGATGAGCCGACGATGCTCTGTCCCAAGTGTCATGGCCCGATGCAGACGTTCACCCGCAGCGGCGTCCAGATCGAGCAGTGCGGCAACTGCCGGGGGATCTTCCTGGACTACGGGGAGCTCGAAGCGCTGACCCGCATGGAGTCGCAGTACGCCCAGCCCGCCCCGCCGCCGCCCGGTTACCCGCAGGCGTACCCGCAGCAGCAGCACGCCGCCCCGGCCTGGGGTGCCCCCCACGGCGGGCACCACGGGGGCCACCGCGGTCACCACAAGCAGCAGAGCTGGGCCCACATGCTCTTCTCGTCGTGACACGACCGAGGGCCGGAGCGAACGCTCCGGCCCTCGGGTGGTGGTGGACGATACTGGGATTGAACCAGTGACCTCTTCCGTGTCAGGGAAGCGCTCTCCCGCTGAGCTAATCG
>NZ_KB892156.1:0-122355 GCF_000373665.1 Streptomyces sp. BoleA5 | reverse complement strand
CGATACTGGGATTGAACCAGTGACCTCTTCCGTGTCAGGGAAGCGCTCTCCCGCTGAGCTAATCGTCCGCAGAGGTGGAGACGGGATTTGAACCCGTGTAGACGGCTTTGCAGGCCGTTGCCTCGCCTCTCGGCCACTCCACCAGCGCGGGGGCGGTGACCCCCACTTCGAGCGGACGACGAGATTCGAACTCGCGACCCTCACCTTGGCAAGGTGATGCTCTACCAACTGAGCCACGTCCGCAGTGTCTCCCCCGGAGCTCGCACCCGGGCGGGACCTTCGCCGAGGCGCTTGCGCGTCCCGGCGACGAGTTGAACTCTAGCGGATTACGGCTCCGCCACCAAAACGCGTTTCCGCAGCGTGCCGGGTCGGTGACCAGCGCATCTCGCCCGTCGCCGCCGACCTAGACTCGCACTCGCCCTACCGGACCGACCTGGGAAGCCCCGTGCCCGACCTCGAGCCCCTCGCCAGATTCGGCGGCCTCGTCGCCTCCGACCTGCGGGATGTCACCACCGACCCCGCCGCGCTGGACTCCTCCGGCTTCTGGGCCGTGGTCGCCGGTTTCGAGGGCGGGACGGTCTGCGCGCGCTTCGGGACCGTACGGCCGGAACCCGCGAGGGCGGCCCCCCGCCGGCTCTGGAAGGGCCCCGCCCGCGGCGACTGGACGTCCTCGCTGGACCGCGCCGCGTACACCGCGGGAGTGCGCCGCGTCCGCGAGTACATCGCGGCGGGCGAGGTCTACCAGGCCAACCTCTGCCGGGTGCTCACGGCGCCGCTGCCCGACCCGGACGCCGACATCGACGCCCTCGCGGACGTCCTCGCCCGCGGCAACCCCGCCCCGCACGCCGGGACGGTCCGGCTTCCCGGGCACGGCATAGAGGTGGCCAGCGCCTCGCCCGAACTCTTCCTGCGCCGCCGCGGCGACATCGTCGAGTCCGGGCCGATCAAGGGCACCGGCCGCACCGAGGCCGACCTGCTGCCCAAGGACCACGCCGAGAACGTCATGATCGTCGACCTGGTCCGCAACGACCTCGGCCAGGTCTGCGCCACGGGCACGGTCACCGTCCCCGACCTCTGCGTCGTGGAGAAGCACCCCGGCCTGGTCCACCTCGTCTCCACCGTGCGCGGCGAACTGCGCGAGGGCGCCGGCTGGGCCGATCTGCTGGGCGCCGCGTTCCCGCCGGGGTCCGTCACTGGCGCGCCCAAGTCCAGCGCCCTGCGCGTCATCGCCGAACTGGAGACCGCACCCCGCGGCCCCTACTGCGGCGGCATCGGCTGGGTCGACGCCGACCGCGGCACCGGCGAGCTCGCCGTGGGCATCCGCACCTTCTGGATCGACCGCGCAGCCCCCGGCGGCCCCGTGCTGCGCTTCGGCACCGGCGCGGGGATCACCTGGGGCTCCGATCCCGAGCGGGAGTGGGACGAGACGGAACTGAAGGCCTCCCGGCTGCTGGCGGTAGCGTCGGGTACGTACGACTCGAACGAAGGCGAACGGAACCATGGGGCAGAGTGACACCGTGAGCACGACCACCGCGGGCGCGATCTGGGTCAACGGCGCGCTGCGCGAGACCGACGAGGCGTCCGTGTCCGTCATGGACCAC
This sequence comes from Streptomyces sp. BoleA5, assembly GCF_000373665.1. Lineage (NCBI taxonomy): Bacteria > Bacillati > Actinomycetota > Actinomycetes > Kitasatosporales > Streptomycetaceae > Streptomyces > Streptomyces sp. BoleA5. The sequence continues at coordinate 120,754 of NZ_KB892156.1, read as the reverse complement.
GGCCTGACCGTCGGGGACGGCGTCTTCGAGACGCTCAAGGCCACCGGGGGCACCGCGTTCGCGATGGACCGCCACCTGCGCCGGCTGGCCCGCTCCGCGCGCGGCCTCGGCCTGCCCGAGCCCGACCGGGACGAGGTGCGCCACGCCTGCGAGGCCGTCCTCGCCGCCAACCCGCTTCCGCACGGCCGGCTGCGCGTCACCTACACCGGCGGCACCTCGCCGCTCGGCTCCGAGCGCGGCACCACCGGCCCCACCCTGGTCGTCGCCCTCGGCGCCGCGACCGTCCGCCCCGACACGACGGCCGTCGTCACCGTCCCCTGGACCCGCAACGAGAAGGGCGCCCTGGCGGGGCTGAAGACCACCTCGTACGGGGAGAACGTCGTGGCGCTGGCCCGCGCCCACCAGCACGGCGCCTCCGAGGCGCTGTTCGCCAACACGCAGGGGCGCCTGTGCGAGGGCACCGGCTCCAACGTCTTCGTCGTCCTCGGGGGCAAGCTGCTCACCCCGCCGCTCGCCTCGGGCTGCCTCGCCGGGATCACCCGGGAGCTCGTCATCGACTGGGCGGGCGCCGAGGAGGCCGATTTGCCGTTCGAGGCGCTCGGCGAGGCGGAGGAGATCTTCGTGACCTCCTCGCTCCGCGACGTCCAGGGCGTCCACCGGGTCGACGACCGCGAACTGGCCACCGGAGCCCGCCCCGGCCCGGTCACGGCCAAGGCCATGCGGGTCTTCGCGGAGCGGTCCGCGGAGCACCCGAACCCCTGAGCCGGGGCGTCCCCGGCGGCCGAACCCGTGACGTGACCGCGGCGACCCGGTAGAACTCCACACCATGACCACCACCCTGCGCCCGGCCGGGCCCGAGCAGCGACGGCACGGCGGAGTGCGCGCCCGCCGCTTCCACGTCTGCGTCAACGGGCGCCCGGTGGGGCAGACCACCCTGTCCACCGACGCCCGGTTCGGACCGGAGGCCGGGCGCATCGTCGCGCTGCGGATCGACCACGACCATCAGCGCCGCGGCCGCGGCACGGTCGCGGCCCTCGCCGCGGAGGAGGTGCTGCGCGGATGGGGCTGCCGCCGTATCGAGGTCTCCGTGCGGGCACAGGACACGGCCGCGCTCCGGCTCGCCGGCGTGCTGGGCTACACCGTCCGCAACCGGAGCATGCTCAAGGCGCTGCCCGACGTACCGCCGGCGCTGCCGGAGGGCAGCGTCGTACGGCCCATGACCGAGGCGGAGTACCCGGGGTGGTCGGCCCGTAAGCGGGACGAGTACGTACGGTCCTGGACGCGGCGCGGCGTGCCCGAGGCGCAGGCCTTGGCCAAGGCGGAGGCGGACGACCGGGCCGCCCTCCCCGAGGGGCTCGCGACGCCGGGCGCGCTGCTGCTGGTGCTGGAGGCCGGCGGGGCCGGGGGCGCGGCGGGGGAGGCCGTGGGGGATCTGTGGGTCGGGCGCGGCGAGGAGGGCACGGGGTTCGTCTTCCACGTCCGGGTCGCCGAGGGGCACCGCGGGCGGGGCCACGGGCGCACGCTCATGCTCGGCGCGGAGCGGGAGTGCCTGGCGGCCGGGCTGGAGCGGCTGGGGCTGAACGTCTTCGCCGGGAACGAGGCGGCGGAGGGGCTCTACGCCGAGCTGGGGTACGAGGTGACGGAAGTGCATCTGGCGAAGCCGCTTGTGTGAGTGCCCGGCGGTCGCGATCGCGGTTCGCCGCCGTGTGCGCGGGCTGTGCGCGCCCGAGGCGGGTGGTCTCCCCGCTCTCCCTTCCCAGCCTTCGGCCGGGAGGGAGAGCGCCGGCGGGGCAGCGGCCCGTACCGGGGGGGCGGGTGGCGGTCAGCGGCCCAGGGCCGCGTCCGCGAGGGACTCGATGCGGGCGCGGAGGCCCTCCTGGGACGTGCCGCCGTCGAGGCGCTCGCCGCAGATGACGTAGGTGGGGGTGCCGGTGACGCCGATGGCCTTGCCCTCGGCGTGGTCGGCGTCGACGACGAGCAGATGCCGCCCGTCGACGAGCGCCGTGTCGACCTCCTCCGCGTCGAGCCCGAGGTCGGCCGCGATCTCGACCAGCAGCGCCTCGCCGCGCTCGCCCAGTTCCTCGGTGCGGGCGAGGACCGCCTCCGCGTACTCCCAGCCGCGCCCCTGGGCGAAGGCCTCCTCCGCAGCCTGGGCGGCGGCGTAGGAGTGCTTGTGCTTCTCCAGGGGGAAGTGCCGCAACTGCACCTCCAGGGTGTCGCCGTAGCGCTCGCGCAGGGCGTGCAGGTCGGTCAGGGCGGCGGCGCAGTCGGGACACTGGAGTTCGCACCAGTACTCGAGGACGACGGTGCGGGGAGTCGCTTCGTTCATGGGGCCAGTCTCCCACCGGGGGAGGAGCCGCCCCGGAGATCACCCTGAGGTTGCCGCCGGGCCGTGGCCCGGGGGCAGGGGGCGGGTGCACGATGGAGCGAGCAGAACACTTCGGAGGAGCTCCGCATGCTGACCTCGACCGTGTGTGTCGCGCTGTCCGCGGCGGGCCTGGCGATCGCCCTGCTCACCGCCTACCGGCGCAGGTTCCGCAGAGCGACGATGATCGCGGCGGCGGCACTGCTGCCCGTCGGCCTGTACATGACGGGCCTGGTCTCGCTGGCCGGGACGGTGGTCCGGGCCGTCGCCGACTGGGCCGCCGGCCTGGTGTTCAAGCCGTCGGTGTGGGCGGGCTTCGCCGTGCTCGCCCTGGCGGTCGTGCTGTACGTCCTCGCACGGGTCGCCGGGCGCCGCAAGACGGTCCCTGAGGCGAAGCCGGGCCGGGCGGTCGCTCCGGGCGCGGGGGCGCCGGCCCTGACACAAGGGAAGAAACCGGTCCCGAAGGCGGCGAAGACCGATCCCGATCTGGCCGAATTCGGTGAGATCGAGGAGATCCTCAAGCGCAGGGGGATCTGAGCGGCGTGTTGGTGCCCGGGGGTGGCGGGGGTAGGTCATCATCGCCGTGGCGGACTTCAACTACCGCCCCCTGAGCGCGATTTGGCATGCCCGGGGGCGTACGGTTGTGCGGGTTCGCGTCCCTCCGAGCACACCGTAAGGCCATGCAAGCCGAAGCAGACGACGACGAGCCACGCGGTTGCCTCTTCGCGCTCTCCCAGCCGCCGCTGATGCTGTTCCTGACCGTGATCGGCGGTCTGCTCGCCCTGGGCGGTCTCTACGACCTCTGGCCGTTCTGAGCCGGCACGGCGACGGCCTCGCGGCGGCGCGCCCGGTACGCGGCGACGTGGAGGCGGTTGCCGCAGGTGCGGCTGTCGCAGTAGCGGCGTGAGCGGTTCCGTGACAGGTCCACGAAGGCGCGCCGGCAGTCCGGGGCGTCGCAGCGGCGCAGCCGCTCCCGCTCCCCGGCGACGAGGAGGAACGCCAGGGCCATGCCGCAGTCGGCCGCAAGGTGGTCGGCGAGGGAGGCGCCCGGGGCGAAGTAGTGGACGTGCCAGTCGTAGCCGTCGTGGTCGGTCAGCCGGGGCGTGGTGCCGGCCTCGGCGACGAGGGAGTTGATCAGCGCCGCGGCCTCGGGCGTGTCGGGCGCCGAGAAGACCTGGGTGAAGAGCTGCCGGACGGCGCGCACGGCGACGAGGTCGTCCTCGTCGAGCGAACCGATGTCGCTGACCTCGTTGCGCTCCACGAAGGCGCGCAGCGCCGCGAGATCGGCCAGACCCTCGCGGCCGTCACTCTCCGGTGTGGTGTTGATGAGATCCACCACGCAGTCGAGTGCGCACCTGGTGTCATGGTTGATCAGCACGGAATCGCTCTCTCCCTGGCCTGGTGGGTCGGGCGTTCCGGTGACTTTAGCGCGAGAGCCGTCGTCGTGGAGCGCGCTGCTCCCCGACGACGGCTCCGGCAGGTCGGGTCCGCGCCGTACCCCCGAGATGCGTACGGCGACGGACGGTCGGTGGACTCAGCTCTCGGCGAGGATGTGCGAGAGCTCGGTGTCCAGGTCGAAATGACGGTGTTCGGTGCCGGGGGGCACCGCGGCGTCGGTCCGCTTGAGGAACGACTCCAGGGCCCGCGCAGGGGCCTCGAGCAGCGCCTCCCCCTCCGGAGAGCTGAGGGCGATGCACACGACGCCCTGACCGTGGCTGCGGGACGGCCAGACCCGGACGTCGCCGGTGCCGGTGGGCCGGTGCAGACCTTCGGCGAGCAGGTCGCGGGCGAAGACCCATTCGACTGTCTCCTCGGCACCGGTGTGGAAGGTGGCGTGCACGGCGTAGGGATCGGCCGTGTCGTACCGCAAGCCCGCGGGTACGGGCAGTGACGATTCGCTCGACACAACGAGGCGCAGGTGCAGCTCGCAGCTGACCGTGGTGTTCATAAGCGCCAGGGCCTTTCGCTCAGTGTGCGCTCGGGGATTCGCACGTCGGCGAAATCGACATGCCACCTGCGGGGACGTTGTAAACCCCTCTGACGGGTTTGTGAGGGTTCCGGTACCTCGTCCGGCCGAGTTCTTTTCCTCCCCGGCGAGCCATTCCGGTGACGAAGCGGCTTCGGGTAAGTTTGGCTGCATGACTGCGGAGAGTGACGAGCGGGAGGTGGCTGTGGCCATGGATCCCGCGACCCCCGGTGACGGGGGCGACGGGGGCGGCGAGGACGGGGAGCCCGAGGGCTCCGAGCGACCGCTGGGGTCGAGGGCACCGGGTTTCATCCGGCGCTCCCGCGCGCTGCACGTGAGCTGGCAGGTCGGGGTCTTCCTGGTGGGTCTGGCGATCGTCGGGACGGGCGTGGTCCTGCTCCCGTTGCCGGGGCCCGGCTGGGTGGTGATCTTCGCCGGCATGGCGGTCTGGGCGACCGAGTTCGTCTGGGCCCAGCTGGTGCTGCGCTGGACGAAGCGCAAAGTGACCGAGGCGGCACAGAAGGCACTCGACCCGAAGGTGCGGCGGCGGAACGTGACGCTGACCGTCATCGGGCTGGCGATCATCGGCGCGCTGCTGGGTTACTACGTGTGGCGGTTCGGCTTCGTGATGCCGTGGAAGGCCGACCTGCACTCGTGACGCCGCGGAAGGGCCCACCGCCGTCGGGGGTGCGCCGTCCACGATGGTCGGGGCACCCGCTGACATGCGGTAATGTTGTCTCCGCACCGGGGCGATTAGCTCAGCGGGAGAGCACTTCGTTCACACCGAAGGGGTCACTGGTTCGATCCCAGTATCGCCCACCCGGACCGAGGGCCCGGAAGCCGACAGCGGCTTCCGGGCCCTCGTCGTGTGTCCGATGGCCGCGGTGGCCCCCGGTGCCTCGGGTGGGCGCGTGGAAGCGCTTTCCATCATTCTCCGTCGTCAGCATCGACGTGAGAGTTCGGCGGAGTGTGCGCGGGTCACGGGCCCCGCGGGCGGACGGGGCCGCGGTCGCCGCGCTGGCGCCGCAGGCGGGCTGCGGCGGTGGCGGCGATCCGGACGACGGGACCGTGCCGAGCTGATCCGGAAGACGCTCGCGCTCTTCCTGGCCGCGGGCGCAAAGCCCCCGACGTCTTCCGGAACTCCGTCGCCTTCCTGTGCGAGTCAAGGCCGGCCATGTCAGCATGGACGCCTTCCGGGCCGGCCTGAACGAGGCCGGTGAGGTCCACGGCAGACTGCTCGGGGTCCCCGTCGGCGGCAACACCTTCGCCCTCGTCCACGACCCCGAGGTCTTCGAGCGCGTCGGCGTCACCCCCGCGGCCGGCTGGACATGGGACGCGTTCGGCACCACCGTCCACGGGATCAGCGCCGCCGAGGGCGACCAGTGCGGCGCCAGCGACAACGGCGGGGTCATGTGCCTGTACGACCGGCCAGGAAGAGCGAGCAGATCAAGCCCAAGTCCTCGGTCGGCGCGACCTTTCCGTCGTCGACTTCACCCGGGACGACTTCATCGTCCGCTACGCCGCCGAGAGGCCTGCTGGCCGCGGTGCCGTTCCGCACCCAGCGCCGCTGAGCCAACTACGAGGAAGGGACGGCCGCCCGATGACCCCCGGCGCACGGCGCGCGCCCTCGCCTGGCACGCGGGCGCCCTGGCCCTGCTCGCGGTCATCCTCGACCCGTTGGTGTGGCTGGTCGGGGCCTCGTTCAAGCCAGGCGCCGAGATCGTCGGCAGCCACGAACCGCTGCCTGGCCGACCCGCGGCATCGCCGACATCCCCGTCTCCGCCTTCTTCACCAACTCGCCTGTCCCGGAAGTCTGTTCGGTGGCGGGCGTGCTCATCTCCTGCTCGCCGGCGGCCTACGCCTTCGCCCGGATCCGCTTCGCCGGGCGCAGCCTGCTCTTCGCGGTGATGCTCGACGCTGCTGCTGCCCTTCCAATGCGCATCATCCCGCAGGACGCGCTCTTCCGGAGACTCGATCTGATCAACACTTATGTTCCGTTGTGGCTCGGGAAATATCTCGCCGCGGACGCGTTCTTCGTCTTTCCCATGGCGCAATTCATGCGCAATCTCCCCCGGGAATAGGACGAGGCCGCGCGCATCGACGGCTGCGGGCATCCGCGCATCCTCTGGAGCATCGTGCTCCCTTTGTGCGGCCCGCACGCATCACCAGCGCCATCCTCACGTTCATATGGTCCTGGAACGATTTCCGCGGGCCCCTGCTGCACCTGAACGAGCCCGACAGCTACACCGTCCCGCTCGGGCTGAAGATGTTCATCGACCAGGACAGCGTGGCCGACTACGGCGGCATGGTCGCCATGTCGCTGGTCGCCCCGCTGCCCGTCCTCATCCTCTTCTTCCTCGCCTTCCAGCGGCACCTCGGGGCTGAAGGGATGACGCCCCTGGCCGCGGCCGGGGGTGCACGTCGCCGCTCCGCGGCCCGGGTCGCGCTGTTCGCCGAGTGCCTGCTGACCGGTGTGGCGGGTGGTGGCGGCGCTGCCGCTCGTCACCGCGCCGCCGGCGTTCGCCGCCGCCTGCGGACCCCTGCGTCGGCATCTGCACGGGAAGCGGTCCACCTGGCACGACTTCGCGGCGGCCGGGGGCCGGACGCTGGTGCGGTGGGGCGGCCTCGCGCTGCTCGGGCCCGACCTGGCCGTCGCCCGCTCCGGGGTCAGCGTGCTTGCCGCTGTCGCCCTCGTGGTGACGGGGCTTCGCACTGCCGTGCTCTGGCCGTCCGGGGCGGGCGGCCGGGGTGGTCGCGCAGCGGCGTGCGGGTGGGATGTGGCTGCGGTCCGTATCGTTCGGCGACCGACGCCCGGAGGGGAGTGATGGGGGGAGTGCCCTTCCGTCGCGCGAAGCGGCACCGGTATACCGGCGAGGTGACACAACTTCCGCCCGGTCGGCACTCGCCCACCTTCAAGGCCGCCCTTCTCGACTGGGTCGGAACGCTCATCGTCCCCAAGTGGGGGCCGGACCAGGCCGGTCCCAAGGGCGGGGCGTGGATCGAGTGGGCCTTGCGGCGCCTTGGCCGGGACGCCTCGCTGTCCGAGGCGAGCCGGATCAGCGGGGCTCTCAACGCGGCGATCGGGCAGCCGGACGTGGCGCAGGCGATGAGGGGTGCGGACGCGTCCGTGGAGTCGTACCGTGCGGGGTTCGCCCGGTGGGTCTCGGCCGCCGGCATCGACGAGGCGCTGAGGGACGCCCTGTACGACGAACTGGCCCAGCCGGATGTCGATCTCTTCGCGGTGGACGTGGAGCGGACACTCGCGACGCTGAAGGCCGCCGGGGTACGGGTGGCCGTTGTCAGTGACGTCCACTTCGACATCCGCCCCTGGTTCGTGAAGGCGGGCCTCGACGGTTACGTCGATCGGTTCGTGCTCTCCTTCGAGCACGGTGTCTGCAAGCCCGACCCCGCCATCTTCCGCCTGGCGCTGGACGGGCTCAAGGTGGGCCCGGGCGAGGCGCTTATGGTGGGCGACCGTTCCGCCTATGACGGTGCGGCGGTCGAGGCGGGCATCGCGACACTGCTGCTCCCGCCACTCGCCCAGGCCACCGTGGAACGACTGCACCTCGTGCTCGCCTCCTGCGGACTGCGTGACCACGTACGCCCTTGAGACTGCCTCTCGTCGTTGCCGGGCGACAGAGCGGGCCGGAGACGGGTGGACGCTGACCTGCGTTCGTGGGGCGCGTGACGGCTGTGGGGGCGCAGTAGGGCACGTGCGGCCCCTCCGGACCGCCTCCTCACCCCCACCGGCGGCGGGGGAGGTGGGGGCACCCCTGGCCGAAGGCTGGGGGCAGGGCGGGGGATGCCCGCCGCGGGCGCAGACAACCCGCACACGACAACGCGCCGCAACCACAACCCACCCGCACAGGAACTACCGCAGGCGCCCCAGCGCCTCCCGCACGCGCCGCACATCCCGCAGGCGGCGCTCGTACGTCGCCCCCACCCCCAGCAGAAGGGCCCCGGCCAGGGCGAGCGGCACCCAGCGGGGGACCGTGCCGAGGGCCTGGGCGATGTAGGGGGCCAACTCGTGCAGCGCGTCGAGCGCGAGCACGCCCGCCCCCAGCAGGAGCGGCGCCGCCAGGCGGTGGTGGGCGCCGAGGAGCATGACGGCCAGGGAGGCCGCGCCCAGGCACAGGGGGCGGACCCAGCCGGGGTCGCCCCAGGCCGCGGTGAGGCTCGGCAGGAGGGTCGCGGCGAGCCCGGGGGCGTAGGCGGCCCAGGAGGAGAACGCGGGGTCGCGGCGCCGCCGCAGCGCACCGACGGCCAGGGCGGCGACCGTGACGGGGAGCGTGTACGCCTCCGGTGTGTCGACGCCGGACGCCGCGAGGCGCACCCAACTGGCCGCGATCATCAGGCAGGTCGCGACGTACCCGAGGCGGCGCCGGTCGGTGCGCAGCGCGGCGACGGCCGCGGCGAGGACACCGGCGAGGGCCAGTGCCAGGGCGAGCAGCGCCGGGTCGTCGGCCGCGAGGCCGATCCCGAGGAGGGCGGCGGCGTGGCCGGGGTGCTCGAAGGGGCGTCCCGGGGCGCGGAGCGCGGCGGCCTGGGCGGCCGCGGCGATCGCGAGGAGGGTGAACGCCGCCGCGTGGGCGGGCAGTCCGGTCCAGGCGAGGCCCGCAGCGCAGGCGACGACGGCGGAGGCGGTCACCGGGCGGGTGCGCGACGCGGCGGCGTACAGCGCGCCGAAGCAGGCCAGCAGCACGGCGAGCACGGTGAGCGTCGTCGTGCGCTCCGGGTGGGCCCAGGCGACGGCGGTCGCGGCGAGCCCGCACGCGCTCACCAGGGCGGTCCAGGTGAGCGCCCTGGCCGACAGCGCGAGCAGGGCGGCCACGGCGACGAGCCGTACGGGCAGCGGACCGGGGGCGCAGACGGCGACCGCGGCCGACACCAGGGCGCCGGAGGCGGCGGGCGGGGCGTACGGGGTGCCGCGGTGCAGCCGTGCCGCCGCGGCCAGTTCGGCGGCGAGCAGGCCGGCCACCGCGACTGCGCTGTACGGGCCCTCCCACGCGTCGGGCGTGACCACGCCCACGGCCAGCGGGGGCAGCGCCCACAGCAGTGCCAGGGCGTGCACCGCGGCCGCGCCGGCCGCGAGACCGGCGGCCACCGGGCGCAGCCGGCTCGGGACGGCGAAGGCCGCGGTGCCCAGCACGACGACCGCGCACACCAGGTACCCCGGCACGATCCAGTCGACGCTCACGCCGGTCCGGACGACCCCGCCCGCGGCGCCCACGGCCGCGAGCGCCGCGACCCCGGCCAGGATCCCGGACACCGCGGCGGGCACCGGCCGCCGCAGTGCGACGGCGAGGGCCACCGCCGCGGCGCCCAGCAGCAGCGCGCCGGCGCGCAGTGCCGCGCCGCCGTCGCCCGCCGAGACGGAGAGCCCGCCCGCGGTGAGCAGCCCGGCCGCCCCGACGGCCGTGCCGGCGACGGCGGCGGTGACACGCGTCCCGCGCCCGCCGGTGAGGAGGGCGGCCGCCGCGTCCAGTGAGGCGGTGGCGAGCAGGGCGGCCGCGATGCCGTACGCCGATTCCTCCGCCGACGCCCACAGCACCAGGGGGAGTTGACCGATCGCCACGGCGAAGGGCACCGGCAGCACGAGCGGCCCGAATGCCTTCCCGTACCCGGCCCAGAGCGCGGCGACGGCGGCCAGCGACAGGGCCGCGTAGCGCAGCCCGTCGGCTTCGGCGAAGGCCACGCGGTGCAGCGCGTACGCGTCGAGCAGCAGCAGGACGAGGCCGAGGCAGGCGACCACCTCGGCCGTCGCCTTCAGCGTGCGCCGCAGCAGCAGCACGGGGACGCCCGTCGCGGCGAGCGTCAGGACGCCCAGGACGGCGGCCCGGCCGCCGATGCCGAGCCTCCCCCAGCTGATGACGGTGAACGCGATCGCGGCGACAGCCAACAGCACGCCGCCCAGGGCGAGCAGCAGGTTCTGCACCGCGCGCGGCGACGTCTCGCGCCGCGGCGGGGCGCCCCACGGCGTGCCCGGGGCCGCGCCCCACGGCGCCCGCGGGTACGGCGGCCGCAATTGCGCCAGCAACTGCCCCCGGCGCACGAGGAGGCGGCCGCGCTCGGCGTCCAGCCGCAGGAGCGCGCGGTCGGTCTCGCGCAGTTCCACGGCGACCGGCCCGACCAGGGGCAGCGCGCAACGCGGGCACGCGGCCGGCGGCGGCGCCGCGGGCAGAGGGGTGCCGCATGCGGGGCAGCGGTCGTGCGGCGGGGGCATCGTCTCCATGGCTCGGAGTGTGGCGCGGCCCACGTGCCCGGGCATGCGCTCCGGTACTCAGATCCCCGCTGAGTACGCACACTGGCCTCATGGACTGGAGCCGTTACCGCTTCCGCAGTCTGTGGCGGATCGCCGCCCCGCCCGAGGCCGTGTACGGCCTGCTGGAGCGTCCGCACGAGTACCCGGCCTGGTGGCCCCAGGTCCGCGAGGTGCGGCGGACCGGCGAGACGGCCGGCACCCTGCGCTTCCGTTCGGTCCTGCCGTACGACCTGCTCGTCACCGCGCACGAGACCCGCCGCGACCCGCTGGCGCGGGTCCTGGAAGTGGCGATGTACGGAGATCTGGAGGGGTGGGTGCGGTGGACGGCCGGTGCGGACGGCGGCGGCGGCACCCGGCTCCTCTTCGAGGAGGACGTGATCGTCAACAAGCCGCTGATGCGGCGGCTGGCCGTGCCGTGCCGGCCGCTGTTCCGGGCGAACCACGCCCTGATGATGCGGCAGGGGAGGCGCGGCCTCGAGGCCCGGCTGCGCGCGCGGGACGCACCCGGCGGGGAAGCCGTTTGAACGCAGCCGCCCGTGCCCTGTATTGTTCAGCTCGTCCCGGGCGATTAGCTCAGCGGGAGAGCACTTCGTTCACACCGAAGGGGTCACTGGTTCGATCCCAGTATCGCCCACCCTCACGAAGGGCCGGTCCATACGGACCGGCCCTTCGTCGTGCGGCTAGGCCGCCGGCTCCTCGGGGGCCCGCAGCGGCGACGGCCGCAGCGGCCAGGCGGGGTCGACCCGGTCGTCCGTGCCGCTGCGGGCGAACCACACCTGCAGGCCGCGGGCCTGGGCGGCGTGCCAGAGGGCCTGCCGGGCGTGCAGTTCGGCGGGCGGCACCCCGCCGATCCGCGCGGTGAAGCGGTGCCCCAGCACTCGTACGAGGGTGAGCGCGGCGAGGGCGTCCGCCGCGGCGTCATGGGCGTCGCTCAGCACGACGCCGTAGTGCGCGCACAGGTCGGTCAGGGTGCGGCGGCCCTTGCGGTAGCGGTCGAGGTGCTTGTCCAGGACCCGGGGGTCCAGGACGCGCAGCGGACCGCGGATCAGGTAGGTGTCGAGGGCCATGCCGCGGTGGCGCCTCAACTCCCGGTCGAGCAGCGTCAGGTCGAAGGGCGCGTTCATCACCACCAGCGGCACGCCGGCCGCGGCCTGGTCCGCCAGCGCGCGTGCCAGTTCCTCCACCACCGGTCCGGGACGGCGTCCGTTGGCGCGGAGGTAGTCGTCGTCCAGCCCGTGTACCGCGCGGGCCCCTTCGGGCACCGGGACCCCCGGGTCCACCAGCCAGCGTGTCGTCCTGGCGGGTATGCCGGGGGCGTCTTCGACCACCAACGCGGCCGAGACGACCCGGTCGTGCTCCACGTCGACCCCCGTGGTCTCCGTGTCGAAGGCGGCCAGCGGGCCGTCGTACCAGTGCGGCATGGCGCACCTCCCGTGCGGATCGCAGGTAGTGGGCGGCCGTGCGCCGCCCTTACGGTACGTACCCGTGACCGCACGTCACCGAACCGCAACGGTTTGCGACTTGTCGCTGGTGGGGATGATGACGACAACGGGGATCGCCAGGATTCCCGGGCCCGGAAAGGCACGGAGAGCGATGGCGCTCGAGCAGCCCGGCCCGGGTGGGCTGCTGTCCGAGCGGAACACTTCGCTGCGCGGCGGACTCGCCACCACCAGCTGCATGGAAACCCTCCAAGTGGGATATCTGCACGCGGTGGCGGCCGCCGCCGGCTGTTCGCTCGCCCAGCCCTTCCCGGACAACGGCATCGACTGGCACATAAGCCACAGTTCGCACGGCCACAGCGTGGACGACGAGGTCACGATCAAGGTGCAGCTCAAGTGCACCTACCAGGTGGCCCCGAGGCCTCCCGGTCCCACCTTCGCCTTCACGCTCGAGAACGAGCACCTGGTGAAGCTGGCCCGGAACCCGGTCTCGGTGCACAAGATCCTGGTGGTGATGCTCGTGCCCCGCACCCAGGAGGAGTGGCTGCGCGCCAGCCACGACCGGCTGGAGCTGCGGCACTGCTGCTACTGGACGAACCTGGCCGGCCACGCGGTGACCGGCAGGCGCAAGACCACCGTGCGGATACCCACCGCGCGGATCTTCGACGACCGGGCCCTGTGCGAGATCATGACGCGGGTCGGGGCGGGAGGGAGGCCCTGATGAGCCGCACGGCCGAGGACGCACTCGTCCCGCCCGACCCCGAGCGGGTCGACCCCGGCGTCCTCGTCGCGCTGCTCGCCCGCCACGGCTGGCGGCGGCGCGGCGGCGCCCCGGGCCGCTACACACGCTGGACGCCCCCCGGCGAGCCGGAGTCCGCCGCCCGGACCAGCCTCCTGGTGCCCGAGCGGCGTACCGCGGGTGCCCGCTACGCAGACCACACCGAGCTGCTGGGCGAGGCCCTGGACGCTCTCGCCCGCTGCGGCGAGCCATCGGCGCGTGAGGTGCTGACCGCGCTCGCCGTCCCGGGCGACGAGATCCGCTGGCACCGCGAGCGGCCGCCGGCCGCGGGCGCGGCCGTGCCGTGGACGGCGGCGGAGCAACTGCGCGGCGCCGCCCGCGCCATGCTCATGTCCGCCGCCCGCGCCGAGCGCGACCGCTTCGGCTACTTCGGCGCGCGCCACACCGGGCACGCCGACGCCTTCCTGGAGCAGGTGCTGGTCGGTCACGCGCCGGGGCACCAGCTCACCGCGTACGTGCCGGTCCCGGAGGGCCGCCGTACCGTGACCACGCTGCTGCGCGCTCTGCAGGCCACCCGGGACGCCGTGGACTACCAGCGGACCACCGGGGGCATGGAAGCCTTCGACGCGGCCGTGGGCCTCGGCGTCTGCCACGAACTGGCCGATTCCCTGATCCGGATGGTGCGCGGCACCGAGGGCGTGGTGGTCGCCCTCGCCTGGGCGCCGGCGGCCGGGCCACCCGCCGGGTTCGCGACCGTGCCGGAGCCGGTGGAGTTCTCCCCTGGCGACCTCCCCGCGCTGGAGGCCGCCAGCGACCGTTACGTGCGCGAGGAACCGTCGGTGGACGTGCGCGTCACGGGCACCGTCACCCGGCTGCGCCGGCCGCGTCCCTCGGGAGGCGGCACCATCCGGCTGCGCGTCCTGGCCGGCGCGGACGTCCGCCACGTACGTGTCCGCCTGCCCGAGGAGGGGTACCGCATCGCCGCCCAGGCGCACCTGGTGGGCCTGCCCGTACGCCTTTCCGGGCGCCTGGAGCGGCGAACCGGGTTCCGGCATCTGACCCACCCGTCCGCGCCGGCCCCCGTCCACGTCGACGAGGCCGACCGCGACCGGCTGATGAAGGCCCTGCACGGCGGCGTCGACACCTTCGAGGACTCCTTCGGGGGCTGACCGGGTACCCGCCGCCCGGCGGCCGCGCCGCCCGGCACTATCGCTTCGCGGCGCACCGGCGCGGCTCGGTAGGATTCAGCGGTGCAGCATTCCGCTGCCGGACCCAGTGGGACATACGTCAGGAGAGACCGGTGTCAGACGTCCGTGTGATCATCAAACGCGATTCCGAGGAGCAGGAAGAGCGGCTGGTCACCACGGGCACGACGGCGGCCGAGCTCTTCGACGGCGACCGCACCGTCGTTGCCGCGCGTGTCGGTGGACAGCTGAAGGACCTCGCGTACGAGGTCTCCGACGGCGACGAGGTCGAGCCCGTAGGGATCGCCAGCGAGGACGGCCTCAACATCCTGCGCCACTCCACGGCGCACGTGATGGCCCAGGCCGTGCAGGAGCTCTTCCCCGAGGCCAAGCTCGGCATCGGTCCGCCGATCAAGGACGGCTTCTACTACGACTTCGACGTCGAGAAGCCCTTCCACCCCGACGACCTCAAGCGCATCGAGAAGAAGATGCAGGAGATCGTCAAGCGCGGCCAGCGCTTCTCGCGCCGTGCCGTCAGCGACGACGCCGCCCGCGAGGAACTCGCGGACGAGCCCTACAAGCTCGAGCTGATCGGCCTCAAGGGCTCCGCCGCCGAGGCCGCCGAGGGCGCCTCCGCTGAGGTCGGCGCGGGCGAGCTGACCATCTACGACAACCTGGACCCCAAGACCGGCGAGCTGTGCTGGAAGGACCTCTGCCGCGGTCCCCACCTGCCCTCCACCCGGATCGTCCCGGCGTTCAAGCTGATGCGTTCGGCCGCCGCCTACTGGCGCGGCAGCGAGAAGAACAAGCAGCTGCAGCGCATCTACGGCACCGCCTGGCCGTCCAGGGACGAGCTCAAGGAGTACCTGGACTTCCTCGTCGAGGCCGAGAAGCGCGACCACCGCAAGCTCGGCGCCGAACTCGACCTGTTCTCCATCCCGGAGCAGATCGGCTCGGGCCTGGCGGTCTTCCACCCCAAGGGCGGCATCGTCCGCCGGGTCATGGAGGACTACTCGCGCCGCCGGCACGAGGAGGAGGGCTACGAGTTCGTCTACACCCCGCACGCCACCAAGGGGAAGCTCTTCGAGACCTCGGGCCACCTGGACTGGTACGCCGACGGCATGTACCCGCCCATGCAGCTCGACGAGGGCGTGGACTACTACCTCAAGCCCATGAACTGCCCGATGCACAACCTGATCTTCGACGCGCGCGGCCGCTCCTACCGCGAACTGCCCCTGCGCCTGTTCGAGTTCGGCACCGTGTACCGGTACGAGAAGTCGGGTGTCGTGCACGGACTCACCCGTGCCCGCGGCTTCACGCAGGACGACGCGCACATCTACTGCACCAAGGAGCAGATGGCGGACGAGCTCGACAAGACGCTCACCTTCGTCCTCAACCTGCTGCGCGACTACGGTCTGACCGACTTCTACCTGGAGCTGTCCACCAAGGACCCGGAGAAGTTCGTCGGCTCCGACGAGATCTGGGAGGAGGCCACCGAGACGCTGCGGCAGGTGGCCGAGAAGCAGGGCCTCCCGCTCGTTCCCGACCCGGGCGGCGCCGCGTTCTACGGCCCGAAGATCTCCGTCCAGGCCAAGGACGCCATCGGCCGCACCTGGCAGATGTCGACCGTGCAGCTCGACTTCAACCTGCCCGAGCGCTTCGACCTGGAGTACACGGCTGCCGACGGCACCAAGCAGCGCCCCGTCATGATCCACCGGGCGCTCTTCGGTTCCATCGAGCGCTTCTTCGCGGTGCTGCTGGAGCACTACGCGGGCGTCTTCCCGGCGTGGCTGGCCCCCGTCCAGGCGGTCGGCATCCCGATCGGCGACGCGCACGTGTCCTACCTGCAGGAGTTCGCCGCCGAGGCGAGGAAGAAGGGCCTGCGGGTCGAGGTGGACGCCTCCGCCGACCGGATGCAGAAGAAGATCCGCAACGCGCAGCGGAGCAAGGTGCCGTTCATGGTCATCGTCGGCGACGAGGACATGGCGGCGGGCTCGGTCTCCTTCCGCTACCGGGACGGCTCGCAGAAGAACGGCATCCCGCGCGACGAGGCGCTCGCCGAGATCGCCAAGGCCGTCGAGGACCGCGTCCAGGTCTGAGCCGCCGGCACGACGTACGGCGACGGGCCCCCGGAGGTCAGCCCTCCGGGGGCCCGCCCGCGTCCGGCCGCTCGTCGGCGCGGCGGAAGCTCTGCGTGAGCCAGGCCGAGAACGACCCGACGACCGCGCCGATCAGGACGACGCCCAGGAACATCACGCCCACCGCGATGACCCGCCCGCGCGCCGTCACCGGCACCAGGTCGCCGTAGCCGGTCGTGGTGATCGTGGAGCACAGCCACCACACCGACTCGCCGTAGGTGCGGATCTGCCCGCCGGGGGCGTCGTGCTCGTCCGCGTACACCTGCAGGCTCGCCGCGAAGCCGAGGAGCATCGCGCTGAGTCCCGCGTACGCCATCACCCGGGCCTCCAGGGACAGCCGGGGCTGCTTGTGGCGGTTCTGCATCTTCCCGTAGAGCTGCAGCAGGCGCAGCGGGCGCAGCAGCGGCAGGATCACCACGACCAGGTCGAGCCAGCGCCGGCGCACGTACGTCCAGCGGTGCGGTGCGACGGCCACCCGGACCAGGTAGTCCACCACGAAGATCCCCCAGGTCACGACGGTGATCGTGAACAGCAGGTCGGACCAGTCGGGTGGCAGGTCGGGGGCGAGCACGCGCACCGCGTACGTGACGAGGAACACCAGGGACGCGATGGACAGCGGCACGCTGCCTCGCCGTTCCCACTCGTGCAGCCGCCGCTCGTCATCCTTGGGCATGGGGCCAGCATCGTGCCCCACGGCCGGGAGCGCCCCCGGCGACACGCAGGGCCGGGACGACGCCATATGCTGCAAGGCATGACGAGTGAGCCGGAACTGCAGAACGGAGTGGGGACGCAGGACGCGTTCCAGCGCCTGTGGACGCCGCACCGCATGGCGTACATCCAGGGCGAGAACAAGCCGACCGGCCCCGGGGCCGGGGACGGCTGCCCCTTCTGCGTGATTCCGGAGATGAGCGACGAGGACGGGCTGGTCATCGCGCGCGGCGACGCCGTGTACGCGGTCCTCAACCTCTACCCGTACAACGGCGGCCACCTGATGGTGGTGCCCTACCGTCATGTCGCGGACTACACCGACCTCGACGCGGCGGAGACCACCGAGCTGGCCGAGTTCACCAAGCGCGCCATGATCGCGCTGCGTTCGGCCTCGGGCGCGCACGGCTTCAACATCGGCATGAACCAGGGCACCGTGGCGGGCGCCGGGATCGCCGCGCACCTGCACCAGCACGTGGTGCCGCGCTGGGGCGGGGACACCAACTTCATGCCGGTGGTCGGCCACACCAAGGTGCTGCCGCAGCTCCTCGCCGACACCCGCAAGATGCTCGCCGACGCCTGGCCGGCCGCCTGATCCGGCCCGCTTCCGCCGACCGCCCTCTGCCGGTTTCCGCTTCCCGGACCGGACCGGACCGGCGAGGACGCCGTGCGGACCGGGGCCCGTCAGTAGACGTCGGCCTCGGTGGGCGAGGCGTCCTGCACCACGTTGCTGAGTATGTCCGAGCGGTTCTTGAACTTCGAGACGTCCACCCCGTTCTCCTCCATGACCGATATGGCCGCAGCGTGCACCGCGCGCAGCACCGGGGTGGCGGCGCGCAGCGCGTCGTCGGCCATGAACCGGTGCGTCCACGGCGTCGAGACCCAGGTGTGCCGGAGACCGAAGGGCTCGGGCAGGGCGATCTTTCCGCCGAGGTGGTCGAGTATCTGGGGGAAGCGGGTCAGGGGGGCGCGGGCGGCCAGCCGGACCACCTCGTCGCTCGCGACGAGCGGCAGCTGCACCTTCCTGGTCTCCCAGAACTTGTAGGGGTGGACCACCTCCTTCTCCTTGGCCTCCGGAGCCGTGGTGAACAGGGAGTGCACGGGTCCGAGGACGTGACCGGTCACCTCGACGCGCAGGGTGCTCGCCAGCACGGTCACGGTGACCATCATGGTGATCACCAACTGGCCGTCCCAGACCACGAACTGCACGCCCAGGTAGTGCCGGTCGCCCTTGTCGAACTGCTGCTCGTTGCAGATGCGCTGGACCTCGAAGTCCCGGACGGTGTAGCCGTCGACGTTCGCGCCCGTGGGTCGGGCGATCTTCTTGGCGCCCGCGCCGACGTGGGAGACGACCCAGTGCTGCACCAGGGGTTTGGGGAAGCCGCCGGTGTGCAGCGGGCCGCGTTGCAGGTCGCGGAGCTTGCCCTGGATCACCTTGATCACGTCCCAGCTGCGGAACGGGTGGATCTCGCTCAGGCCCTCGCGCGGGACGAGCTCCTCGGCCATCCGCCACGCGCCCCAGCGGGCCCCCATGCCGAGCACGCCCTTGGGGCCGGCGTAGAACACCACGTTGCTCCGCTGTTCGGCGGAGAGCTTGGCGAGGTTCTGGCGCAGGGTCTCGGCGCGGGTCTGGTTGGGGTTGCGCGGCACGGCCTCGGGGATCTTGGCGCCTACGCCGCTGCCGGAGACCAGGCCCGCCCACCGGTCGCGGAGGTCCTTGGCGGTCTGCTCGCAGATCCGCTTCGCCCAGAACCAGCCGAGGATCGGCGCCACCATCATCACCCGCAGATACTGCGACCAGAAGCCGGTGAGCGGCGGGTTGAGGACGAACAGGACGGCGAAGAAGCCGACCACGACCAGCACCACCGAGCCGAGCAGTCCCGCCCGGGATCCCTCGGACTTCCTCACGACGGCGCGGAGTTGAAAGGCGCCCAGCCAGATCAGCATGCCGGGCAGGAAGAGCAGGCCGAACACGGCCATGACCGCCGTCAGTTTGTTGTCGCGCTCCTGGCGGATCCGGTTGGCGGCCAGGCAGTGCTCGACGACGGTCTGCGGCTCCGCGCCGAAGGACTGCACCAGCTCGTTGCGCCCGGCGCCGAGCATCCGGTTCTGCACGGCGCGGGCGAAGGCCTCGCCCAGGTTCGCCCGCAGCAGCTTGACCTTGGGCTCCTTGACCGACGACATACCCTCGTCGGCCGCCGACAGGGCCTCCAGGGCGCTGTCCCGGTACGCGGCCGACGCGAGCGCCTGGGTGGCGCCGGTCTGGCCGTCGACACCGCTCAGCGGTATCTGTGCGCCCGGGCTCAGGAAGTCGAAACCGTCGGTCACTGCCGCCCCCTTCTGGTCCCCGCCCGCGCGGAAGTGAACCCGCCCGGCCCTTTCCCCGGCCGCGGCACCGGCACACCTGCGACGCCGCCCACCCAGCGTATACGGGGCATGTGACATGCGTCATCGGCCCGGCGGAAGAAGATCGTTCCGCCGGGCCGCCGACCTCCCTCGTGAGGGGGTTACCTGCCGGACTCCTGGGCGTGCTGCTCCCTCAGCTTCTGCGCCAGCTGAGGCGGCATCGGCTCGTGCCGGGCGTAACTGCGGCCGTACCGTCCGGTGCCGTGCGACAGCGACCGCAGATCGACCGCGTAGCGCCCGATCTCGATCTCCGGTACCTCGGCCCGCACCAATGTGCGTCCCAGGCCGACCGGTTCGGTGCCCAGCACCCGGCCGCGGCGCCCGGACAGATCGCTCATGACCGGCCCGACGTACTCGTCGGGCACCATCACCCGGATCTCGCTGACCGGTTCCAGCAGGTGGATCCGGCACTGCGACGCGGCCTCGCGCAGGGCGAGCGCCCCCGCGGTCTGGAAGGCGGCGTCGGAGGAGTCCACCGAGTGCGCCTTGCCGTCGACCAGGACGATGCGGATGTCCTCGACCGGGAAGCCGAGGGCCACGCCCTTGGCGGCCTGGGCGCGCACGCCCTTCTCCACCGAGGGGATGAACTGCCGCGGTACCGCGCCGCCGACGACCTTGTCGACGAACTCGATGCCGGAGCCGACCGGCAGCGGTTCGACCTCGATGTCGCAGATGGCGTACTGGCCGTGCCCGCCGGACTGCTTGACGTGCCGTCCGCGCGCCGTCGACCTCTCGCCGAAGGTCTCGCGCAGCGCCACCTTGTGCGGCACCGCGTCGACCTGCACGCCGTAGCGCGTGCGCAGCCGCTCCAGCGCCACGTCCATGTGGGCCTCACCCAGGCACCACAGCACGACCTGCCGGGTGTCGGGGTTCTGCTCCAGCCGCATCGTGGGGTCCTCGGCGACGAGCCGGGACAGGCCGACGGACAGCTTGTCCTCGTCGGCCTTGCTGTGCGCCTGGATCGCGACCGGCAGCAAGGGGTCCGGCATCAGCCAGGGCTCCATGAGCAGCGGGTCGTCCTTGGCGGAGAGGGTGTCCCCGGTCTCCGCGCGGGTGAGCTTGGCGACGCAGGCGAGGTCGCCGGCGATGCAGTGCGGCACCGTCCGCTGGTGCTTGCCGAACGGCGAGGACAGCGCGCCGACGCGTTCGTCGACGTCGTGGTCCTCGTGGCCGCGGTCCTCCAGGCCGTGCCCGGAGACGTGGACCGTCTCGTCGGGGCGCAGGGTGCCGGAGAAGACCCGTACGAGGCTGATCCGCCCCACGTACGGGTCGGAGGAGGTCTTCACGACCTCGGCGGCCAGCGGCCCGCCGGGATCGCAGGTGAGCTGCGCGTGCGAGGTGCCCTGGGGCGTGGTGACCTGCGGGACCTCGCGCTCCAGCGGCGTCGGGAAGCCGCCGGTGATCAGTTCCAGCAGTTCCACCGTGCCGATGCCCTGCTTGCAGCCCTCGGCGGCCGGCGCGGCGGCCAGCACGGGGTGGAAGGAGCCGCGCGCCACGGCGCGCTCCAGGTCCTGGATCAGCGTCTTGAGGTCGAGTTCCTCGCCGCCCAGGTAGCGGTCCATGAGGGTCTCGTCCTCGCTCTCGGCGATGATGCCCTCGATGAGCCGGGCGCGCGCGTCGTCCAGCTCCGGCAACTGCCCCTCGTCCGGCGGGCGTTCCTCGCGCTTGCCGGAGGAGTAGTCGTAGACCCGCTGCGACAGCAGGCCGATGAGCCCGGTCACGGGAGCGTGGCCGTCCGCGGTCGCCTCGCCGTGCAGCGGGAGGTACAGCGGCAGCACCGTGTCGGGGGAGTCGCCCCCGAAGGCCTCACGGCAGGTCTCGGTCATCTCGTCGAAGTCGGCCCGTGCCGCCTCCAGGTGCGTGACGACGACCGCGCGCGGCATGCCGACCGCCGCGCACTCCTCCCAGACCATCCGGGTCGCGCCGTCGACGCCGTCGGCCGCCGAGACGACGAAGAGGGCCGCGTCCGCCGCTCGCAGACCGGCCCTGAGTTCCCCCACGAAGTCGGCGTACCCGGGGGTGTCCAGCAGATTGACCTTGATCCCGTCCCACTCCACCGGTACGAGCGAGAGCTGTACCGAGCGTTGCTGACGGTGCTCGATCTCGTCGTGGTCGGAGACGGTCCCGCCGTCGGCCACGTGCCCGGCGCGGTTCACCGCCCCTGTCGCCAGGGCGAGAGCCTCGACCAGTGTCGTCTTTCCGGAGCCACTGTGGCCGACCAGCACCACGTTGCGCACGTCCTCGGGCCGGCCGGCCGCCAATGCCCTTCCGGCGGCTCCCGGACCTGCATCTCTCCTGTCGCCCATGTGCCTCGCCTCCCGGTCCGTCACGGCATGGGGACTGGCGCCACGGGAGACCACCCGCCCAGGCGGTCTGCAGTGACGCCCGCGGTAATTCGACCTTCCCACGCCCGTCACGGTGCGTCCATACGTCGTACGTGCTGCGACAGGACGGGAGCCACGGACCTGCCCCGGAACGCGCCTGGCTACGATGGGCCAGCCGGGCGGCCGAAAGGGGCCGCGCCGGGGCACCCACACCGAACCTCCGGGAAGGCCATGCTGAACAAGTACGCGCGTGCTTTCTTCACGCGTGTCCTCACACCGTTCGCCGCGTTCCTGCTGCGCCGGGGCGTCAGCCCCGACACGGTCACGCTGATCGGCACGGGAGGCGTGGTCGCGGGAGCGCTGGTCTTCTACCCCAGGGGCGAGTTCTTCTGGGGCACGGTCGTCATCACCCTGTTCGTCTTCTCCGACCTCGTCGACGGGAACATGGCCCGCCAGGCGGGCGTCTCCAGCCGCTGGGGCGCCTTCCTGGACTCCACCCTGGACCGGGTCGCCGACGCGGCGATCTTCGGCGGGCTGGCGCTCTGGTACGCCGGGGGCGGGAACGACCTGGCGCTGTGCGCGGTGACGATCTTCTGCCTCGCCAGCGGCCAGGTGGTCTCGTACACCAAGGCGCGCGGTGAGAGCATCGGGCTGCCGGTCGCGGTGAACGGCCTGGTCGAGCGGGCCGAGCGACTGGTGATCTCGCTGGTGGCCTGCGGTTTCGCCGGGCTCCACAAGTTCGGCGTCCCCGGGATCCAGTGGCTGCTGCCGATCGCCCTGTGGATCGTGGCCGTCGGCAGCCTGGTGACGCTGGTGCAGCGGGTGATCACCGTGCGCCGCGAGGCCTTCGAGGCCGACGCGGCGGCGCACGACGGGAGCGGGCGGGCGTGAAGGACGGGCTGACCGACGCGCTCTACGGACTGGGCTGGAGCGCGGTCAAACGGCTGCCGGAACCCGTCGCGGCACGGCTCGGCCGGTCCGTCGCCGACCTGGCCTGGAACCGCCGCGGCAAGGGCGTGCGGCGCCTGGAGGCCAATCTGGCCAGGGTGGTGCCCGACGCCGGCGAGGCGCGGCTGCGCGAGCTGTCGAAGGCCGGCATGCGCTCGTACCTGCGCTACTGGATGGAGTCCTTCCGGCTGCCGGCCTGGAGCAAGGAACGCATCCGCTCCTCGTTCGACTGCAGGGACCTGCACCACCTCGAGGAGGGCCTGGCCTCCGGCCGCGGCGTCGTCCTCGCCCTGCCGCACATGGCCAACTGGGACCTCGCGGGCGCCTGGGTCACCACCAGGCTCGGGGTGCCCTTCGCCACCGTCGCCGAGCGGCTGAAGCCCGAGACCCTGTACGACCGCTTCGTCGCCTACCGCGAGGGTCTGGGCATGGAGGTGCTGCCGCACACCGGTGGCGCCGCCTTCGGCGCGCTGGCCCGGCGGCTGCGCGGCGGCGGCCTGGTGTGCCTGGTCGCCGACCGGGACCTGTCCTCCTCCGGCGTGCGGGTCGACTTCTTCGGCGAGGCCACCCGCATGCCCGCGGGTCCGGCCCTCCTCGCCCAGCAGACCGGGGCGCTGCTGCTGCCGGTCACCCTCTGGTACGACCAGTCGCCCAACCTCCAGGGCCAGGTGCACGCCCCGATCGAGGTGCCGGAGGGAGGCACGCGGGCGGAGCGGACCGCGGTCATGACGCAGCGCCTGGCGGATGTCTTCGCCGCCGGCATCGCCGAGCACCCCGAGGACTGGCACATGCTGCAGCGCCTGTGGCTCGCCGACCTCGAACCCCGGGAGGACGCGCCGGCCGGGCAACCCGCAGGGGGCGGCGCGGCGTCCTCCCCGGTGTCCGGCGACCCCACCGAACGCTCCGGAACGGAGAAGCCTTGAGGATCGGGATCGTCAGCCCGTACTCGTGGGACGTCCCAGGCGGCGTCCAGTTCCACATCCGCGACCTCGCCGAGCACCTCATCGCGCTCGGCCACGAGGTCTCCGTCCTGGCGCCGGCCGACGACGACACCCCGCTGCCCCCGTACGTCGTCTCCTCCGGGCGCGCCGTGCCCGTGCCGTACAACGGCTCGGTCGCGCGACTGAACTTCGGGTTCCTGTCGGCCGCGCGGGTGCGTCGCTGGCTCCACGAGGGGGCCTTCGACGTCATCCACGTCCACGAGCCCTCCTCGCCCTCGCTCGGCCTGCTGACCTGCTGGGCGGCGCAGGGGCCGATCGTGGCCACCTTCCACACGTCCAACCCGCGCTCCCGGGCGATGATCGCCGCCTACCCGATCCTGCAGGCGGCGCTGGAGAAGATCAGCGCCCGGATCGCGGTCAGCGAGTACGCCCGGCGCACCCTGGTCGAGCACCTGGGCGGGGACGCCGTGGTCATCCCCAACGGCGTCGACGTGCGCTTCTTCGCCGACGCCGAGCCCAAGTCGGAGTGGCAGGGCGCGGGTCGCGCCGGCGAGGAGCGGGGGCAGACCATCGGCTTCATCGGGCGGATCGACGAACCCCGCAAGGGCCTGCCCGTGCTGATGAAGGCCCTGCCGAAGATCCTCGCCGAGCGGCCGGGCACACGGCTGCTGGTCGCCGGGCGCGGCGACGAGGCCGAGGCCGTGGAGGATCTGCCCAAGGAGATGCGCGAGCGGGTCGAGTTCCTCGGCATGGTCAGCGACGAGGACAAGGCGCGGCTGCTGCGCAGTGTCGACCTCTACGTGGCGCCCAACACCGGCGGGGAGAGCTTCGGGATCATCCTCGTCGAGGCCATGTCGGCCGGGGCGCCGGTGCTCGCCAGCGACCTGGACGCCTTCCGCCAGGTGCTCGACGGGGGCGCGGCCGGCGAGCTGTTCCCCAACGAGGACCCGGACGCGCTGGCGGCCTCCGCGCTGCGGCTGCTGGGCGACGCCGAGCGGCGCGCGCAACTGCGCGAGCTCGGTTCGCGCCACGTGCGGCGCTTCGACTGGTCGGTCGTGGCCGCCGACATCCTCGCGGTGTACGAGACGGTCACCGCGGGCGCCGCGTCGGTCGCCGCCGACGAGCGGGTGGGCCTGCGCGCCCGCTTCGGCTTCGCGCGCGACTGACACCCGCGACCGGCACCCCCGACCGAAATCCCTGTCCGGCACCCCCGACCGAAATCCCTGTCCGGCACCCCCGACCGGCACCCGCCACCCCGCCCGGGCCCGGGACGGGGGCCCGGGACCGGCGGCCCGCCGGCCCGTACCGGGCGCACCGGTAGCCTTGCGGCCCGTGACCACCTTCATCTGGGTCGCCGTGGCGCTGGTCGCCGTCGGCCTCTACCTGAGCTGGACCGCGGGGCGGCTGGACCGCCTGCACGCCCGTATCGACGCCGCCCGGGCCGCGCTGGACGCGCAGCTGCTGCGCAGGGCCTCCGTGGCGCAGGAGCTGGCCACCGCGGGGGTGCTGGACCCGGCGGCGAGCATCGTGCTCTACGAGGCGGCGCACTCCGCCCGGCAGGCCGAGGACGAGCAGCGCGAGGTGGCCGAGAGCGAACTGAGCCAGGCGCTTCGGGCCGTCTTCGCCGAGGCCGACGCCGTCGACGCCGTACGGGCCGCCCCAGGCGGCGACGAGGCCGCCCACGAGCTCATCCAGGCGGTGCGCCGGGTGCCGATGGCGCGGCGCTTCCACAACGACGCCGTGCGCGCCGCCAGGGCGCTGCGCGCGCACCGCAAGGTGCGCTGGTTCCGCCTCGCCGGGCACGCGCCGCGGCCGGTGACCTTCGAGATGGACGACGAGCCCCCGGTCGTCCTGACCGTGGAGGGCGTGGCAGGCCACTGAGGAGCGATTGGCCCTTTTGTGGTCCACTTCGTGCGGTCCACGATGAGACACAGAGCAACCATCGGTGTTCCGCCGGACGACCCTGACCGGGCCGGCAGGCGCCGGGGGCTGCCACCACCCTGCAGTTGAGTCCCCGAGTGAGGTCCCCGTGTCCACCACGCTTCCCAGCACCCCCGAGTCCCCCGAGACCGGCACCGCCCGCGTCAAGCGCGGCATGGCCGAGCAGCTCAAGGGCGGCGTGATCATGGACGTCGTCACCCCCGAGCAGGCCAAGATCGCCGAGGACGCGGGCGCCGTCGCCGTCATGGCGCTGGAGCGGGTCCCGGCCGACATCCGCAAGGACGGCGGCGTGGCCCGCATGTCCGACCCGGACATGATCGAGGGCATCATCGGCGCCGTCTCGATCCCGGTCATGGCCAAGTCCCGCATCGGCCACTTCGTCGAGGCCCAGGTCCTGCAGTCGCTCGGCGTCGACTACATCGACGAGTCCGAGGTCCTCACCCCGGCCGACGAGGTCAACCACTCCGACAAGTGGTCCTTCACCACCCCCTTCGTCTGCGGCGCCACCAACCTGGGCGAGGCCCTGCGCCGCATCGCCGAGGGCGCGGCCATGATCCGCTCCAAGGGCGAGGCCGGCACCGGCAACGTGGTCGAGGCCGTCCGCCACCTGCGCCAGATCAAGAACGAGATCGCCCGTCTGCGCGGCTACGACAACCACGAGCTGTACGCCGCCGCCAAGGAGCTGCGCGCCCCGTACGAGCTGGTCAAGGAGGTCGCCGAGCTCGGCAAGCTGCCGGTCGTGCTCTTCTCCGCAGGCGGTGTGGCCACCCCGGCCGACGCCGCGCTGATGCGCCAGCTCGGCGCCGAGGGCGTCTTCGTCGGCTCCGGCATCTTCAAGTCCGGCGACCCGGCCAAGCGCGCCGCCGCCATCGTGAAGGCCACCACCTTCTACGACGACCCCAAGATCATCGCGGACGCCTCCCGCAACCTGGGCGAGGCCATGGTCGGCATCAACTGCGACACCCTTCCCGAGGCCGAGCGCTACGCCAACCGCGGCTGGTAGGCGCCCCAGCGCCCCGCGACGGGCAGGCCGGCGGCGGCCTGCCCATCGTCCTTGCCCCACCCCACGTCCCGGAAGGTCCCGCCCCCGTGTCCAGCAGCCCCCCGACCATCGGAGTCCTCGCCCTGCAGGGCGACGTCCGCGAGCACCTGGTCGCGCTCGCCGAGGCCGACGCCCTGGCGCGTCCCGTGCGGCGGCCGGAGGAACTGGCCGAGGTGGACGGCCTGGTGCTCCCGGGCGGCGAGTCGACCACGATCTCCAAGCTCGCGACGCTCTTCGGCGTGATGGAGCCGCTGCGCGACCGCATCCGGGACGGGCTCCCCGTCTACGGCACCTGCGCCGGCATGATCATGCTCGCCGACAAGATCCTGGACGGCAGGGACGACCAGGACACCTTCGGCGGGATCGACATGATCGTGCGCCGCAACGCCTTCGGCCGGCAGAACGAGTCCTTCGAGACCGCGGTCGAGGTCGAGGGCGTGGAAGGCGGTCCGGTCGAGGGCGTCTTCATCCGTGCTCCCTGGGTCGAGTCCACCGGCAGCGGCGTCGCCACGCTGGCGCGACTCGACGACGGCACGGTCGTCGCCGTCCGCCAGGGCAACCTGCTGGCCACCTCGTTCCACCCCGAACTGACCGGGGACCACCGGGTGCACCGGTACTTCGTCGACATGGTGCGCGCCGCCGGGTGACGCGATCCCGGTAGGATCGCAATGTTCGTGAAGCAATCGGTGACGTGAAGGAGACAGGCTGATGTCCGGCCACTCTAAATGGGCTACGACGAAGCACAAGAAGGCCGTGATTGACGCCAAGCGCGGCAAGCTCTTCGCGAAGCTGATCAAGAACATCGAGGTCGCCGCCCGTGCGGGCGGTGCCGACGTGTCCGGCAACCCGACCCTCTTCGACGCCATCCAGAAGGCCAAGAAGAGCTCGGTGCCCAACAAGAACATCGACAGCGCGGTCAAGCGCGGTGCCGGTCTCGAGGCGGGCGGCGCCGACTACGAGACGATCATGTACGAGGGCTACGGCCCCAACGGTGTCGCGGTGCTCATCGAGTGCCTCACCGACAACCGCAACCGCGCCGCCTCCGATGTGCGCGTCGCCATGACCCGCAACGGCGGCTCCATGGCGGACCCGGGCTCGGTCTCCTACCTGTTCAACCGCAAGGGCGTCGTGATCGTCCCCAAGGGCGAGCTGGCCGAGGACGACGTGCTCGGCGCGGTGCTGGACGCCGGCGCGGAGGAGGTCAACGACCTCGGCGAGTCCTTCGAGGTGCTCAGCGAGGCCACCGACCTCGTCGCGGTGCGCTCGGCGCTGCAGGACGCCGGCATCGACTACGACTCCGCGGAGGCCAACTTCGTCCCCACCATGCAGGTGGAGCTCGACGAGGAGGGCGCCCGCAAGATCTTCAAGCTCATCGACGCGCTCGAGGACAGCGACGACGTGCAGAACGTCTTCGCCAACTTCGACGTCTCCGACGAGGTCATGGAGAAGGTCGACGCCTGATCCGTCCGCAGGACGCACGGCAGGACGGCGGCCCGTGGGGATGACACACCCCCACCGGGCCGCCGTCGTTGTCGGTGGCACCCGATAGCCTCCAGGAACCCGCTGAACGGCTGTCCGAGGGAGGGAGGGGCGCGGTGCGTGTGCTGGGCGTGGACCCGGGGCTGACCCGGTGCGGCGTCGGCGTGGTGGACGGGGTCCCGGGCAGGCCGCTGCGCATGGCGGGGGTCGGTGTGGTCCGCACCCCGGCGGACGCCGACATCGGCCACCGCCTCGTGCTGATCGAGCGCGGCATAGAGGTCTGGCTGGACGAGTACGCGCCCCAGGCGGTCGCCGTGGAACGGGTGTTCAGCCAGCACAACGTGCGCACCGTGATGGGCACCGCCCAGGCCAGCGCGGTCGCCATGCTGTGCGCCGCCCGCCGCGGGCTGCCGGTCCACCTGCACACCCCCAGCGAGGTCAAGGCGGCCGTCACCGGCAGCGGACGGGCCGACAAGGCCCAGGTCGGCGCCATGGTCACCCGGCTGCTGCGGCTCGACGCACCGCCCAAGCCCGCCGACGCCGCCGACGCACTCGCGCTCGCCATCTGTCACATCTGGCGCGGCACCGCGACCAACCGCCTCCAGCAGGCCGTCGCCCGAGCACGAACCCAGGAGCCCAGCACATGATCGCCTTCGTCAGCGGGCCGGTGGCCGCCCTCGCCCCCGACACGGCCGTGATCGAGGTCGGCGGTGTCGGGATGGCCGTCCAGTGCTCCCCGGGCACCCTCGCCACCCTGCGCCTGGGGGAACCGGCCCGGCTCGCCACCTCCCTCGTGGTCCGCGAGGACTCCCTCACCCTGTACGGCTTCGCCGACGACGACGAGCGCCAGGTCTTCGAACTGCTCCAGACCGCCAGCGGCGTCGGCCCCCGCCTCGCCCAGGCCATGCTCGCCGTGCACAGCCCGGACACGCTGCGCACGGCCGTCGCCACCGGCGACGAGAAGGCCCTCACCGCCGTCCCGGGGATCGGGAAGAAGGGCGCCCAGCGGCTGCTGCTGGAGCTCAAGGACCGCCTCGGCGCCCCCGTCGGCGGAGCGGGCGCCCCACGTCCCGCGGTGGCCGCCGGGCCCGCCTCGTGGCGGGAGCAGCTGCACGCCGCGCTGATCGGCCTGGGCTACCAGCCGCGCGAGGCGGAGGAGGCCGTCGCCGCCGTGGCGCCGCAGGCGGAGGCGAGCGCCGAGCCGCAGGTCGGGGCCCTGCTGCGGGCCGCGCTGCAGACCCTGAACCGAGCCCGCTGACCGTAGCCCGCCGAGCGTAAGGCGCACCGAAGTGAACTGGGACGACGAGTCCGTACCGACCACCGCCGACCGCCTCGTCGGCGCCGCCGCCGACGGCGAGGACCAGGCCGTCGAGGCGGCGCTGCGGCCCAAGGCGCTGGAGGAGTTCGTCGGCCAGGAGCGGGTCCGTGAGCAGCTCGACCTGGTGCTGCAGGCCGCGCGCCGGCGCGGCGGCACCGCGGACCACGTGCTGCTCTCCGGCGCTCCCGGGCTCGGCAAGACGACCCTGTCGATGATCATCGCGGCCGAGATGGGCGCCCCGATCCGCATCACCTCCGGCCCCGCCATCCAGCACGCCGGGGACCTCGCGGCGATCCTGTCCTCACTCGCCGAGGGCGAGGTGCTCTTCCTCGACGAGATCCACCGGATGTCCCGGCCGGCCGAGGAGATGCTCTACATGGCGATGGAGGACTTCCGGGTCGACGTCATCGTCGGCAAGGGCCCCGGCGCCACCGCCATCCCCCTGGAACTGCCGCCGTTCACCCTGGTCGGCGCCACCACCCGGGCGGGACTGCTGCCGCCGCCGCTGCGCG
Source organism: Streptomyces sp. BoleA5 (assembly GCF_000373665.1). Lineage (NCBI taxonomy): Bacteria > Bacillati > Actinomycetota > Actinomycetes > Kitasatosporales > Streptomycetaceae > Streptomyces > Streptomyces sp. BoleA5. Next base: position 91,045 of record NZ_KB892156.1, on the reverse strand, counting down.
ACCGCTTCGGCTTCACCGGCCACATGGAGTTCTACGCCCCGGCCGAGTTGGAGCGGGTCATCCACCGTTCCGCGAGTCTGCTCGACGTCGACATCGAGGCCGAGGGCGCCGCCGAGATCGCCGGCCGCTCCCGGGGCACCCCGCGTATCGCCAACCGACTCCTGCGCCGCGTAAGGGACTTCGCGCAGGTGAAGGCCGACGGCGTGATCACACGCGAGGTCGCCGAGCAGGCGCTGGAGGTGTACGAGGTCGACGGGCGCGGCCTGGACCGGCTGGACCGCGCCGTGTTGCGCGCGCTGCTGGGGCTCTTCGGCGGTGGTCCCGTGGGGCTGTCGACACTGGCGGTGTCCGTGGGGGAGGAGCGGGAGACGGTGGAGGAGGTGGCCGAACCGTTCCTGGTGCGCGAGGGCCTGCTGGCACGCACCCCCCGTGGCCGGGTCGCCACTCCCGCCGCGTGGGCGCACCTCGGCCTCGTGCCGCCACAGGGCGGCGGACCCGGGCAAGACGGGCTGTTCGGCCCTTGACGGCGGGGAGACTCGCCGCCGCAGGAACCTCGGTGTAATGCTTGGCGTTGTTCCACCGGCGAACGAACGCTTAGACTCCGCCGACGTCGTCCCTCCGGGACCGACGCCACAATCCCGTAGACCAGGCCCCCAGCGGCCGTGCGAAGGATCGTCAAGACACCATGAAATTGGTTCAAATCCTGCCTTTCGTCCTGATCATCGGTGTCATGCTGCTGATGACCCGCTCCGCGAAGAACAAGCAGCGTCAGGCCACGCAGATGCGTGACCAGATGGGCCCCGGTTCTGGCATCCGGACGATCGGCGGCATGTACGCCGTCGTCAAGGAGGTCAACGAGGACACGGTCCTGCTGGAGCTGGCCGACGGCGTCCACGCGCACTTCGCGAAGAACGCCATCGCCGCGGTCCTCGACCAGGCCGAGTACGACCGCATCGTGCACGGCATCGAACCGGAGCTCGAGGCGCACGGCGCCGAGGACGTCGAGGACGTCGAGAAGGCCGACGCCGCCGACGAGGCCGTCGACCTGAGCAAGTCCGCCGACGAGGCCGCGACCGAGAACGCCAAGACGGACGGCACCGACAAGAAGTAACGGCCCGCCCGGTACTTTTCCAGGGGTCGGCAAGTCCGTACTACTCATCGTGCCGCTCCGCTGCGCGCAGGTCGCAGGGCGGTTGGACAGGGAGAATCGAGAAGGTGGCAGCACCGAAGAGGGGCCGTAGGCCCTCGGGGAGCCAGGGATACCCCGGGCGGGCGCTGGCAGTGATCCTGCTGGCCATCGTGGCGCTCACCGGAGGGATGTTCCTCTCCGGCCACACCACCCCCCGGCTGGGCATCGACCTCGCCGGCGGTACGAGCATCACGTTGACGGCCAAGAGCGACCAGGTCGGCGCGATCAACAAGACCAACATGGAGACCGCCAAGTCGATCATCGACCGGCGTGTCAACGGTCTGGGTGTCTCGGAAGCCGAAAGCCAGATCCAGGGCGACCGGAACATCATCGTCAACATCCCCAAGGGCACCAACGCCGCGCAGGCCGAGCAGCAGGTCGGCACCACCGCCCAGCTCTACTTCCGGCCCGTGCTCGCCGAGGTGGCCAACACCCCGGCGACCCCGGCCTCGCCGAGCGGCAGCCCCTCGGGCTCGCCCTCCTCCCCGGCGTCGCCGTCAGCGACCGCCTCGACCGGCGCGAAGGTCTCCGGCTCCCCGTCCGCGAGCGCCTCGACGCAGGGCCGCGCCGTCACCGACGCGCTGAAGGCCTCGTCGACGCCGTCCGCCACCGCCTCGGGCGCGCCCTCGCCGAACCCGTCGCCCTCGGCGAGCACGGCGGCCCCGGGCAGCGCCCTGGACACCTCCGTCCCCGAGGACCTGCAGGCGAAGCTCGCCGCGCTGGACTGCTCCGACGCCAAGACGCGCGCCAACCTGAACCTCAAGGCCAAGCCGACGGACAAGATCGTCGCGTGCAACCAGGACGGCACCGCCAAGTACGCCCTCGGCCCCGCCGCGGTGGACGGCAAGAACGTCAGCAAGGCCGCCGCGCAGTTCGACACCCAGGGCGGCAACGGCTGGGTCGTCACCCTGAACTTCGACGGCGCCGGTTCCAAGGCCTTCTCGAAGATCACCTCGCAGCTCTCCCAGCAGCAGCCGCCGAACAATCAGTTCGCGATCGTGCTGGACAACGAGGTCGTCTCCGCCCCCTCGGTGAACCAGACCCTGAGCGGCAGCGCCGAGATCTACGGCAGCTTCACCCAGGAGAGCTCGGAGGAGCTCGCGAACGTCCTGTCCTACGGCTCGCTTCCGCTGACCTTCGACAAGTCGGACGTCACCAAGGTGTCGGCGGCGGTCGGCGGCGAGCAGCTGCACGGCGGTCTGATCGCCGGCGGCGTCGGCCTCGCCCTGGTCGTGCTCTACCTGGTCGCCTACTACCGCGGCCTGAGCTTCGTGGCGATCCTGAGCCTCATCGTCTCGGCGATCCTCACCTACGAGATCATGACGCTGCTCGGCCCGGCCATCGGCTTCGCGCTGAACCTGCCAGCGGTCTGCGGCGCCATCGTCGCCATCGGCATCACCGCCGACTCGTTCATCGTCTTCTTCGAACGCATCCGTGACGAGCTGCGCGAGGGCCGCTCCCTGCAGCCGGCCGTCGCCCGCGGCTGGCCCCGCGCCCGCCGCACGATCCTCGTCTCGGACTTCGTGTCGTTCCTGTCCGCCGCCGTGCTCTTCGTGGTCTCGGTCGGCAAGGTGCAGGGCTTCGCGTTCACCCTCGGCCTGACGACGCTGCTCGACGTGGCCGTGGTGTTCCTCTTCACCAAGCCGCTGATGACGATCCTGGCCCGCAAGAAGTTCTACGCCGGCGGACACCCCTGGTCCGGGCTCGACCCGCGCGCCCTGGGCGTCAACCCCCCGCTGCGCCGCACCCGCCGCCCCGCGGCCCGTACCGACGTCAAGGAGGCCTGATGTCCCGGCTCGGTAACCTCGGGCACCGCCTGCACCGAGGCGAGATCGCCTACGACTTCGTCGGCCACCGCAAGCTCTGGTACGGCGTCTCGGTCCTCATCACCATCGCGGCGATCGTCGGCCTCGCCGTGAACGGCCTCAAGCTCGGCATCGAGTTCTCCGGCGGCGCGGTCTTCACCACCCCGAAGACCGAGATGTCGGTCAGCCAGATCCAGGAGAAGGTCGCCGACAACACCGGCGGGCACCAGGCCATCGTGCAGAAGCTCGGTTCCGGTGCCGTCCGCATCCAGATCAGCGACATCTCGCTCAACGAGGCGAAGGAGATCCAGGGCGAGATCGCCACGGACCTCAACGTCAAGGCGAACGACATCGACCCGCAGATCATCGGTCCGAGCTGGGGCGACGAGATCTCCAAGAAGGCCTTCCAGGGCCTGGTGATCTTCATGGTCCTGGTGACGATCTACCTGGCGATCGCCTTCGAGTGGCGCAAGGCCGTGGCGGCCCTGATCGCCCTCATCCACGACCTCACGATCACCATCGGCGTGTACGCGATCGTGGGCTTCGAGGTCACCCCCGGCACGGTGATCGGTCTGCTGACCGTCCTCGGCTACTCCCTCTACGACACCGTCGTCGTCTTCGACGGTCTGAAGGAGTCCACCAAGGACATCACCAAGCAGAACCGCTACACGTACAGCGAGCTGGCCAACCGCAGCCTCAACCAGACCCTGGTGCGTTCGATCAACACCACGGTCGTGGCGCTGCTGCCGGTGGCGGGCCTGCTCTTCGTCGGCGGCGGCCTGCTCGGCGCCGGCATGCTCAACGACATCGCACTGTCGCTCTTCGTCGGCCTCACCGCCGGTGCGTACTCCTCGATCTTCATCGCGACCCCGCTGGTCGCGGACCTCAAGGAGCGCGACCCGCAGATGAAGGCGCTGCGCAAGCGCGTGCTCGCCAAGCGTGCCGCCGACGCCCGCCGTGGCGGCGACGCCGAGGACGGGCCGCAGGACGCCTCCCCCGCGGACGGGGACGCGGACGGGGAGTCGGACGAGGACGCCCACGCGGGCGCCGGCGTCGGCAGCCAGCGCACCCAGCCGGCCCGCAACAACCGCGGCCGCAACCGTCCCTCCGGCAAGCGCCACTGAGGACGGGGCGGACGACGGACGGGACACAGCGGACGAGCACCGAGGAACACAGCCGATGACCACGACGGACGCCACCCCGGAGGGGCTGCGCAGCCTGCTGCTCAGCCGTATCCGGGACGTGCCCGACCACCCGAGGCCGGGCGTGATGTTCAAGGACATCACCCCGCTGCTGGCCGACCCCGAGGCGTTCAACGCGCTGATCGACGCCCTGGCCGGGCTCTGCGCCCGGCACGGCGCCGACAAGGTCGTCGGTCTGGAGGCGCGCGGGTTCATCCTCGCCGCCCCGGCGGCCGCCCGCGCCGGGCTCGGGTTCGTGCCCGTGCGCAAGGCGGGCAAGCTGCCCGGGGCGACGCTGGGCCAGGCGTACGAGCTGGAGTACGGCACCGCCGAGATCGAGGTCCACCAGGACGCCTTCTCGGCCGGTGACCGGGTCCTGGTCATCGACGACGTGCTCGCCACCGGCGGCACGGCCCAGGCGTCGCTGGAGCTGATCCGCCGCACCGGCGCCGAGGTCGCGGGCGTCGCGGTCCTCCTGGAGCTGGGCTTCCTCGGCGGCCGGGCCCGCCTCGCCCCGTCGCTCGCCGGCGCCCCCCTGGAGGCGCTGATCGCCGTCTGAGCCCCTGGCTCGCCGGAGGCGGGCTCCCGGCCGCGGAAGCGGCACGGGAGCCCGCCTCCGGTCGTTGCGGGGGTCCACGGGGCGTACGGGACGCGGTTCACCCGATCAGATCGCTACCATGGTGTCTCGGAACTTCCCTCCTCGCCCGTCTTCCGGCCGGGAGGGGACCAGAAGGAGTGCCCTTGCAAGAAGAGGCCAGGCAGGCTCAGCCGATGACCGCCGCAGACGGGAAGAAGCAGGCGGCTTCCCTCTCCGCGGCTCCTCCCGTCGCGCCCGCCGCACCGGCCGCACCCGCGGAGGGCAAGGCCGCCAAGCCCGCTCCCGCCGCCCCGGCGACCCCTGCCGCCCGGCCTGTACGTACTCCCGGGAGCGCGGCCCCGAACCGGCCCGCCACCTCCTCCAACCGCGTCCGTGCCCGCCTCGCCCGGCTCGGTGTGCAGCGGTCCAGCCCGTACAACCCGGTCCTGGAGCCCCTGCTGCGCATAGTGCGCAGCAACGACCCCAAGGGCGACACGTCGCAGCTGCGCCAGATCGAGCGCGCCTACCAGGTCGCCGAGCGGTGGCACCGGGGGCAGAAGCGCAAGAGCGGCGACCCGTACATCACGCACCCGCTCGCGGTCACCACGATCCTGGCCGAGCTCGGCATGGACCCGGCGACGCTGATGGCCGGGCTGCTGCACGACACGGTGGAGGACACCGAGTACGGCCTCGACGCCCTGCGCCGCGACTTCGGCGACTCCGTCGCCCTGCTGGTGGACGGCGTCACCAAGCTGGACAAGGTCAAGTTCGGCGAGGCCGCGCAGGCCGAGACGGTGCGCAAGATGGTCGTCGCCATGGCGAAGGACCCGCGCGTGCTGGTCATCAAGCTCGCCGACCGCCTGCACAACATGCGCACCATGCGTTACCTCAAGCGGGAGAAGCAGGAGAAGAAGGCCCGCGAGACGCTGGAGATCTACGCCCCGCTGGCGCACCGGCTGGGCATGAACACCATCAAGTGGGAGCTGGAGGACCTCGCCTTCGCGATCCTCTACCCCAAGATGTACGACGAGATCGTCCGGCTGGTCGCCGAGCGCGCCCCCAAGCGGGACGAGTACCTGGCGGTCGTCACGGACCAGGTGCAGCAGGACCTGCGCGCCGCCCGCATCAAGGCGACCGTCACCGGCCGCCCCAAGCACTACTACAGCGTCTACCAGAAGATGATCGTGCGGGGCCGGGACTTCGCCGAGATCTACGACCTGGTGGGCATCCGCGTCCTCGTCGACACCGTCCGCGACTGCTATGCGGCGCTGGGCACCATCCACGCGCGGTGGAACCCGGTGCCGGGGCGGTTCAAGGACTACATCGCGATGCCCAAGTTCAACATGTACCAGTCGCTCCACACGACGGTCATCGGGCCCAGCGGCAAGCCGGTCGAGATCCAGATCCGCACCTTCGACATGCACCGCCGCGCCGAGTACGGCATCGCGGCGCACTGGAAGTACAAGCAGGAAGCCGTCGCAGGCGCCTCCAAGGTGCGCACCGACAGCCCGAAGTCCGCCAAGAAGGACGACGCCGTCAACGACATGGCGTGGCTGAGGCAGTTGCTCGACTGGCAGAAGGAGACGGAGGACCCGGGCGAGTTCCTGGAGTCGCTGCGCTTCGACCTGTCCCGCAACGAGGTCTTCGTCTTCACCCCCAAGGGTGATGTCATCGCGCTGCCCGCCGGCGCGACCCCCGTCGACTTCGCGTACGCCGTCCACACCGAGGTCGGGCACCGCACGATAGGGGCGCGGGTCAACGGCCGCCTGGTGCCGCTGGAGTCGACCCTCGACAACGGCGACACGGTGGAGGTCTTCACCTCCAAGGCGGCGGGCGCCGGTCCGTCCCGCGACTGGCTCGGCTTCGTCAAGTCCCCACGCGCCCGCAACAAGATCCGCGCCTGGTTCTCCAAGGAGCGCCGCGAGGAGGCCGTCGAGCAGGGCAAGGAAGCCATCGCCCGCGCGATGCGCAAGCAGAACCTGCCGATCCAGCGGGTGCTCACCGGCGACTCCCTGGTCACGCTCGCCCACGAGATGCGCTACCCCGACATCTCCGCGCTCTATGCGGCGATCGGCGAGGGGCACATCACCGCGCAGTCCGTCGTGCACAAGCTCGTCGAGGCACTGGGCGGCGAGGAGGGCGCGACCGAGGACATCGCCGAGATCACGACCCCCTCGCGCAGCCGCACCAAGCGGCGCTCGGCCGCGGACCCGGGTGTGATCGTCAAGGGCGAGAAGGACGTCTGGGTCAAGCTGTCCCGCTGCTGCACCCCGGTGCCGGGCGACCCGATCATCGGCTTCGTCACCCGCGGCAACGGTGTCTCCGTGCACCGGGCCGACTGCGTGAACGTGGAGTCGCTGTCGCAGCAGCCCGAGCGGATCATCGACGTCGAATGGGCACCGACCCAGTCCTCGGTCTTCCTGGTCGCCATCCAGGTCGAGGCGCTGGACCGGTCGAGGCTGCTGTCGGACGTCACACGCGTCCTGTCCGACCAGCACGTCAACATCCTGTCCGCCGCCGTGCAGACCTCCCGCGACCGGGTGGCCACCTCGCGCTTCACCTTCGAGATGGGCGACCCCAAGCACCTCGGGCACGTCCTGAAGGCCGTCCGCGGCGTCGAGGGCGTCTACGACGTCTACCGCGTGACGTCGGCGCGCCAGCGCTGACGCAGACACGGCGAAGGGCCCGTACGCCTCGCGTACGGGCCCTTCGCCGTGGTCCGGGGTGACGCCCGGGCGGGACGACTCAGCCGCCGAACTCGTCCAGCGACTTGAGGGCCTGGTCGAGCAGTGCCTGGCGCCCGTCCAGCTCCCGCTGCAGCTTCTCGGCCCTGGAGGTGTTCCCGGCCGCCCGCGCCGCCTCGATCTGCTCACGCAGCTTGTCGACGGCCGCCTGCAGCTGCCCCGTCAGGCCCGCGGCACGAGCCCTCGCCTCGGGGTTGGTGCGCCGCCACTCGGACTCCTCGGCCTCCTGGAGCGCGCGCTCCACCGCGTGCATGCGGCCCTCGATGCGCGGCCGGGCGTCGCGCGGCACGTGTCCGATCGCCTCCCAGCGCTCGTTGATGCCGCGGAAGGCCGCCCGCGCCGCCTTCAGGTCGGTGACCGGGAGCAGCTTCTCGGCCTCGATGGCCAGCTCCTCCTTCAGCGTGAGGTTCTCGCGCTGCTCGGTGTCGCGCTCGGCGAAGACCTCGGAGCGGGCCGCGAAGAAGACGTCCTGGGCGCCGCGGAAGCGGTTCCACAGGTCGTCCTCCGCCTCGCGCTGGGCGCGGCCGGCGGCCTTCCAATCGGTCATCAGCTCGCGGTAGCGCGCCGCCGTCGGGCCCCAGTCGGTGGAGCCGGAGAGCGCCTGCGCCTCCTCCACCAGCTTCTCCTTGCGGCGGCGGGCGTCCTCGCGCTGCGCGTCGAGCGCCGCGAAGTGGGCCTTGCGCCGCTTGGAGAAGACCGAACGGGCGTGGCTGAAGCGGTGCCACAGCTCGTCGTCGGTCTTGCGGTCCAGCCGGGGCAGGCCCTTCCAGATGTCGACCAGGGCGCGCAGCCGCTCGCCGGCGGCCCGCCACTGCTCGCTCTGCGCCAGCTGCTCGGCCTCGGTGACCAGGTCGTCCTTGGCGGTCCTGGCCTCCTCGGAGGCCTTGGCCTTGGCGACCTTGCGCTCCTCGCGGCGCGCGTCGACCTGCTCGGTCAGCGCGTCCAGCCGCTTGGCCAGCGCGGCCAGGTCGCCCACGGCGTGCGCCTCGGTCACCGCGGCGCGCAGGTGCTCGATGGCGGTCAACGCGTCCTTGGGGGCCAGGTCGGTGGTCTTCACCCGGCGTTCGAGGAGGCCGATCTCGACGACGAGACCCTCGTATTTCCGCTCGAAGTAGGCCAGCGCCTCCTCGGGGGAGCCTGCCTGCCACGAGCCGACTTCGCGCTCGCCATCGGCCGTACGCACGTACACGGTCCCCGTCTCGTCGACGCGGCCCCACGGGTCGCTGCTCACAGCGCCTCCTCAACGTGATGCCCGGCCGTCGCGCGGCTCGCGGGCATCGTCCACAGTTCCATTCGGCCGGGCCGTGCCCAGGCCGGTCCGACGGTCCGCTCACATCCATGGTGCAGCCGTCGGAGCAGGCACCCTACACAACGCCAACATAGGCGACCGGTGCCCCGGCTGTCCGCATCCCGCACCCGCGAAATTGACCCGCGGGTGCGGGACGCGGCGGTCAGGACTTCCCGACCGTCGCCTTGTTGATCACCACGGTGGCGTTCGGGGCGCCGTCACCGCCGCCGGTCGACTCGCCCGCGGCGGAGATCTTGTCCAGCACCTTCATGCCGGCCGCGCTGATCGTCCCGAACGGGGTGTAGTTCGGCGGCAGCGGGCTGTCCTTGTAGACGAGGAAGAACTGGCTTCCGCCGGTGTGCGCCTGCCCGGTGTTGGCCATGGCCACCGTGCCCGCCGGGTACGTACCGCCGGCGATCTCCTTCGCCTTCAGGTTCTCGTCCGGGATGGTGTAGCCGGGACCGCCCGTGCCCTGGCCCGTCGGGTCGCCGCACTGGAGCACGTAGATGCCGGTGGTGGTGAGCCGGTGGCACTTGGTGTGGTCGAAGTAGCCCTTGCCGGCCAGGAACGCGAAGGAGTTGACCGTGTGCGGGGCGTTCTTCGCGTCGAGGTCCAGCGCGATGTCGCCGCAGGTCGTCTGCAGCGCGAGGGTGTACTTCGCCGCGGTGTCGACGGTGACCGCGGGCTCCTTCTTCCACTGCTCCGTGCCGGGGCTGCCCTCCGCCGGCTTGGCGCAGGGGTCGGGCGCCTTGCTCGGCTCCGCGGGGGTGGGGGAGGCGTCCGCGGAAGCGGCGTCGTCCTTCTTGGCGTCCGGGCCGAAGGCGCCGGCCGCCCAGGCTGTGGCGCCCGCCGCCAGCACGACCGCGAGCACGGCGGCGACCACCGCGTTGCGCCGCACGGTCTTGCGATGGGCCTGCACACGGCGCTCGTGCTGCCGCTCGAACTTGTCCCGGGCGAGCTGGCGCCGCCGCTGATCCTTGGTGACCACTGAGCCGTCTCCCGATGCCTTCTGCTCGTCGCGTCCGAATGTGAGTACGCCGCCGATCTTCGCGCCCGGCGCGCCCCACAGTCCAGCGACGTTACTGGTTCGCGATGGCCGCGTTCGCGCCGGTAGGCTCGTGGGGCCGCCATCGTGCGGTACGACCTGCCGAGAACGACAGCCGACAGAAGGACGAACGTGCTCATTGCCGGGTTCCCCGCCGGGGCCTGGGGCACCAACTGCTATGTGGTCGCCCCCGCCGCCGGTGAGGAGTGCGTGATCATCGACCCGGGCCACGAAGCGGCCCAGGGCGTCGAGGACACGCTCGCCAAACACCGTCTCAAGCCCGTCGCCGTCATCCTCACCCACGGCCATCTCGACCACACGGCATCGGTCGTCCCGGTCTGCGGCGCCCATGGCGTCCCGGCCTGGATCCACCCCCGGGACCGCTACATGCTGAACGATCCGGAGAAGGCCCTCGGCCGCTCGATCGGCGCGCAGCTGCTCGGTGAACTCACCATCGGCGAGCCCGACGAGCTGAAGGAGCTCACCGACGGCAGCACACTGGCGCTCGCCGGTCTCGAGCTGTCCGTGGCGCACGCGCCCGGCCATACCGAGGGGTCGGTGACGTTCAGGCTCCCGGAGACGACCGAGATCCCCTCGGTGTTCTTCTCGGGCGACCTGCTGTTCGCCGGCTCCGTAGGCCGCACCGATCTGCCCGGCGGTTCCATGGACGAGCTGTATATGTCGCTGGCCCGTGTGTGCCTGCCGCTCGACGACTCGACCGTGGTGCTGTCCGGCCACGGACCCCAGACGACCATCGGCCGTGAGCGCGCCACCAATCCGTATCTGGCGGAGGTGGCCCGCGGCCTCGGAGGCGACGACCACCCGTCCCCTCCGCGACGAGGAATGTGACGAGAGACCTCCCAGTGAGCACCTTCCAGGCCCCCAAGGGCACCTATGACCTCCTGCCGCCCGATTCCGCCGTTTTCCTGGCGGTCCGCGAGGCGCTCTCCGCGCCGCTGCGGCGGGCCGGCTACGGCTACGTCGAGACCCCCGGTTTCGAGCAGGTCGAGCTCTTCTCCCGCGGCGTCGGCGAGTCCACCGACATCGTGACCAAGGAGATGTACACCCTCACCACCAAGGGCGGTACGGAGCTGGCGCTGCGCCCCGAGGGCACCGCCTCCGTGCTGCGCGCCGCGCTGGAGGCCAACCTGCACAAGGCGGGCAACCTGCCGGTCAAGCTCTGGTACTCCGGCTCGTACTACCGCTACGAGCGGCCGCAGGCCGGGCGTTACCGGCACTTCTCCCAGGTCGGCGCGGAGGCGATCGGCGCTGAGGACCCTGCGCTGGACGCCGAGTTGATCATCCTGGCCGTGGACGCCTACCGCTCGCTCGGGCTGCGCACCTTCCGCCTGCTGCTCAACTCGCTGGGCGACCGCGAGTGCCGTCCGGTCTACCGGGCCGCCCTGCAGGACTTCCTGCGCGGCCTCGACCTCGACGAGGACACCCGCCGGCGGATCGAGATCAACCCGCTGCGCGTCCTGGACGACAAGCGCGAGAGCGTGCAGAAGCAGCTCGTCGGCGCGCCCATGATGCGCGACCACCTGTGCGAGGGGTGCAAGGCGTACCACGAGCAGGTGCGCGAGCTGCTCACGGCGGCCGGCGTGGAGTTCGAGGACGACCCCAAGCTGGTGCGCGGTCTGGACTACTACACCCGCACCACCTTCGAGTTCGTCCACGACGGCCTCGGCTCGCAGTCCGCGGTCGGCGGCGGCGGCCGCTACGACGGTCTGTCCGAGATGATCGGCGGCCCCGAGCTGCCGTCGGTGGGCTGGGCGCTGGGTGTGGACCGTACGGTGCTGGCCCTCAAGGCCGAGGGCATCGAGCTCGAACTGCCCGCGCCCACCCAGGTGTTCGCGGTGCCGATGGGCGAGGAGGCGCGCCGGGTGCTGTTCGGCGCAGTCACCGAGCTGCGCCGGGCGGGTGTCGCCACGGACTTCGCCTTCGGCGGCAAGGGTCTGAAGAACGCGATGAAGTCCGCCAACCGTTCGGGCGCGCGTCTGGCGATCGTCGCCGGCGAGCGCGACCTCGCCGAGGGCGTCGTGCAGGTCAAGGACCTGGAGAGCGGCGAGCAGAGCGCCGTTCCGCTCGACGGCGTCGTCGCGGCCGTGCGCGAGCGGCTCGCCTGAACCGTACGCGGTGACGCGGCCGGCCGGTGCTTTCACCGGCCGGCCGCGCCGTCGGCGCATGGGCCGCGGCCACGGGTCAGTCGGGGCGGCCCCGCTCGATCCACCGCGCGATCCGCTCGGGCCGCATCGGCCGGCCGAAGTACCAGCCCTGGCCCCAGTCGCAGCCCAGTGAGCGCAGCCGCCGGGCGTGCTGCGAACTCTCCACGCCCTCGGCGGTGACCGTGAGCCCGAGCGCGTGCGCCAGGGACACCAGTCCGCCGACGATGCGCCAGCCGACCGGGTCGTCCGTCCCGGCGCGGTGGGGGTCCGTGACGAACGCTCCGGCGATCTTCAGTCCGGACACCGGGAGATCCCTCAGATAGGCGAGGTTCGACCAGCCGGTGCCGAAGTCGTCCACGGCCAGCGAGACCCCGGCGTCGGCGATCGCCTGCAGGGCGCGCAGCGACTCGTCCTCGGGTCCGATCACCGCGCTCTCGGTGATCTCCAGTTCCAGCCGCCCGGGTTCGAGACCGGTGCTGTCCAGGATCGACGTGACGTCGTGCACCAGGCCGGGGTTGCGGATCTGGCGGACCGCCAGGTTGACGTTGATCTGCGGGGCCGCCTCCCCGTAGAGCCGCACCCACGCGGCCGCCTGCCCGACCGCGCGCTCCAGGATCCAGCGGCCCAGCGGCATGATCAGCCCGGTCTCCTCCGCCGTCCCCACGAACTCGTCGGGGCCCAGCACCCCGAACTCGGGGTGACGCCAGCGCACCAGGGCCTCCACCGCCACCAGGGAGCCGTCGGACAGCGAGCAGAGCGGCTGGTAGTCGACGAAGAACTCCCCGCGGTCCAGCGCCACCGGCAGCCGTACGGAGATGGCGTAGCGGCTGACGGCGCGCGCGTTGTGCGTGGGGTCGAAGAGCGTCCATCGGCCCCGTCCGGCCTCCTTGGAGCGGTACAGCGTCAGATCCGCCGCCCGCACCGCCGCGCCGGGCGTCGTGGCGGCGATCCGCTGCGCCAGCACCCCGACGCTCGCGCCGATCGTCAGCTGCTGGCCGCCCACGAGGAAGGGCCGCGAGAGCGTGGTCAGGACGAGCTTGGCGACCGCCACGGCCTCCTGGTCGCCCCGGCACTCCTCCAGCAGCACCACGAACTCGTCCCCGCCGAGCCGTGCCACCAGGTGCCCGAGCGGGGCGAGCGCGGCGTCCAGCCGCTCCGCTACCGCCGTCAGCAACTGGTCCCCGGTCTCGTGGCCGAGGCTGTCGTTGACGACCTTGAAGCCGTCGAGGTCGACGTAGCACAGGCCGAAGCGCGCGTCGGGGGGCGGCTGCTCGAACAGGCCCTCCAGCCGGTCGAAGAACGCGGTGCGGTTGGGCAGCCCGGTCAGGGGGTCGTGGGTGGCCTGGTGGCGCAGCCGCTCCTGGAGCCGGTAGCGGTCGGTGATGTCCTCGACCATCGCCACCTGGTAGCGGGGTTCGCCGTGCTCGTCGCGGATCAGCGAGACGGTCAGGTGCGTCCACACCACCTCGCCGTCGCGCCGGTAGTAGGGCTTGTCGCACTGGAACCGCTCGCGGCGCCCTTTGACCAGGTCCTCGTACGCCTCCCACACGCCGGCGGCGTCCTCGGGGTGCACCAGCTCGGTGACCCGGCGTCCCCACAGGTCCTCGGGGCGGGCCCCGAGCAGCTCCCGCAGTGCCTGGTTGAACTGCACGATCGTCCCGTCCACGTCGGCGATGCCGATGCCGATGGCGGCGTGCTCGAACAGCGCGCGGAAGCGGGCCTCCGAGGCGTTCCTGGCCCGCTCGGCGTCCTCACGGGCGCGGAACGCGGCACGCTGGATCGCCTCCTGCTCGCGCAGGGTCCGCTCGCGCAGCGCGGCCGCCCAGCCGGAGGCGAAGGCTCCGGCGACGGCCGGTACCCGCTCGGGACCGGCCGGCTGGATCTGCAGCAGCGCCACGGCGGCCGCGAGGATCTCCGGATCGGTGAAGTGGGCCTCCACCAGCAGGGTGCCGGCCTGTTCCGCGAGCCCGGTGTCGCACGTGCGGTCGCCGAGCGCCCGGCGGAGCAGGTCCGCGGTCGTGGCCGCGACCTGGCGCAGGGTCTGCGGGGGCAGCGCCATCCCCGGTCCGGAGCGCAGCAGCTGCGACCAGGCGTCCGCGAAGTCCGGGGCGGGGCCGGCGACGGCCGACGGCGACTCCCTCACGGCCGCCGCCCCACGCCGGCCAGACCCGACATCTGCTCGGGGTGGGGCCCCACGGACTCCGGGTCCTCGGGTCGCCACTCGGACAGCCAGACCAGCCCCGGCGGCAGGAGTTCCCAGCCGTCGAAGAAGGCCTCCACGTCCGTCCTGGTCCGCATGACCAGCGGTGTCGTGGTGCGCCGGGCGTACAGCTCCGCCAGCGAGTCCGCCTGCCGGGGACGGATCTCACGGGAGGCGTGGGTGAGCACCAGGTGGCTGCCGCGCGGTACGGCGTCGCGCAGCGCGCCCACGATCTTGCCGGGGTCCTCGGCGTCGGTGACGAAGTGGAGCATCGCCACCAGCAGCACGGCGACCGGCTCCCCGGGCGCGAGCAGTTCGGTGATCTCGGGCCGGGAGAGCAGGTCGCCGGTGTCGGTCATGTCGGCCATCACCATGGCGCTGCGCGGGTCGTCCTGGAGCAGCAGACGGCTGTGCGCCACCGCGATCGGGTCCATGTCCACGTACACCACGCGCGCCTGCGGGTGGACGGCCCGCGCGACCTCGTGCACGGCCCCGAAGGTCGGGATCCCGGAGCCGATGTCGAGGAAGCGGGTGATGCCCAGGGCGGCGAGGTGCTGGACCGCGCGGCGCAGGAAGGCGCGGTTGGCGCGCATGATCACCGGCAGGTCGGGCCAGAGCGCCATGGCCTGGCGCGCCATGTCGCGATCGGCCTCGAAGTTGTGGGACCCGCCCAGGTAGTAGTCGTAGACCCGGGCGGCGTTGGGCGTCTCCACGTCCGTTCCTGCGGGCACCCACTCGGGTCGACGCATGGCGCACCTCTCCCCGTCGGGACGAGTCCTCGGATCCACGGGTCCACTCAGAATCCTATATGTCATTTATCGACGCATTTTTGGAGAAGGCGGTTCTCGCCGAACGTGGCGCAGCTCGATAGCACAGCGTGATGGAGTGTGTGCGTACGGCATGCGAATTCACTCTTCCCGCCCGGCCGTTGTCGCTCGCGCGGGTGACACGGCACCATGGGACCCGGCACTTCCGGCGGTCCGACCCGTTGGGCAGTGCGGCACATCCCCCACCCACGGAAACGGCGACATGGTGACTACGGCGGTTGACACGGCTCGCACCGACAGCGGGAGCCAGGAGTCCGCGGACGGACTCATCGGCGCGGGCAGGGCCTTCACCTGGCTGCTCGTGGTCTGCGGTGCGCTCGGCCTGCTCGCCTCGTGGGTCATCACGATCGACAAGTTCAAGCTGCTGGAGGACCCGAACTTCGTCCCCGGCTGCAGCCTGAACCCGATCATCTCCTGCGGCAACATCATGAAGAGCGAGCAGGCGCACGCCTTCGGCTTCCCCAACCCGATGATCGGCATGGTCGCCTACCCCGTCGTCATCGCCCTCGCCGTGGGGATGCTCGCCGGTGCCCGCTACCGCCGCTGGTTCTGGCTCGGACTGCAGGGCGGCACGCTCTTCGGCGTCGGCTTCGTGACGTGGCTGCAGTACCAGTCTCTGTACAGCATCGGCTCGCTGTGCCTGTGGTGCTCGCTGGCCTGGGTCGTCACCATCGCGCTGTTCTGGTACACCCTCGTCCACAACCTCAAGCACGGGATCATCCCGGCGCCGGCCCGGGTCCGGGGCCTGGTCCTGGAGTTCCACTGGGTCGTCCCCGTCCTCTGGTACGGCGTGATCGCGGTGGCGATCCTGACCCGCTGGTGGACGTACTGGAGCACCCTGATCTGACGGCGGCGCCGCGCTGTCGGTGCGGTGACATAGGCTTTCTTGCCGTGGAGCCCGACCTGTTCACCGCCGCCGCAGAGGAACGCCAGTCGAGGGAGCCCGGAGGCAGCCCCCTGGCCGTACGGATGCGCCCCCGTACCCTCGACGAGGTCGTGGGGCAGGGCCATCTGCTCCGCCCGGGGTCGCCGCTGCGGCGCCTGGTCGGCGAGGGCGGCGGCGGACCGGCGGGACCGTCCTCGGTGATCCTGTGGGGCCCGCCGGGCATCGGCAAGACGACCCTCGCGTACGTCGTCAGCCACGCCACCAACAAGCGCTTCGTCGAGCTGTCGGCGATCACCGCGGGCGTCAAGGAGGTCCGCGCGGTCATCGAGAGCGCCAAGCGCGAGTCCGGGGGCTACGGACGCGACACCGTGCTCTTCCTGGACGAGATCCACCGGTTCAGCAAGGCCCAGCAGGACTCCCTGCTCCCCGCGGTCGAGAACCGCTGGGTCACCCTGATCGCCGCCACCACCGAGAACCCGTACTTCTCGATCATCTCCCCGCTGCTGTCCCGGTCCCTGCTGCTCACCCTGGAGTCGCTGACCGACGACGACCTGCGGGGCCTGCTGCGCCGGGCGCTCACGGACGAGCGCGGCCTGAAGGGCGCGGTCACGCTGCCCGAGGACACCGAGGAGCACCTGCTGCGGATCGCGGGCGGGGACGCCCGCCGGGCGCTGACGGCCCTGGAGGCGGGGGCGGGCGCGGCCCTGGCGAAAGGTGAGCCGGAGATCTCCCTGAGCACCCTCGAGGAGACCGTCGACCGTGCCGCCGTGAAGTACGACCGCGACGGCGACCAGCACTACGACGTGGCCAGCGCGCTGATCAAGTCCATCCGCGGCTCGGACGTCGACGCCGCCCTGCACTACCTGGCCCGCATGATCGAGGCCGGGGAGGACCCGCGGTTCATCGCCCGGCGGCTGATGATCTCCGCCAGCGAGGACATCGGCCTTGCCGATCCGACCGCGCTGCCCACGGCGGTCGCCGCGGCCCAGGCGGTGGCGATGATCGGCTTCCCGGAGGCCGCGCTGACCCTCAGCCACGCCACGATCGCGCTCGCCCTGGCCCCCAAGTCCAACGCGGCAACGACGGCCATCGGGGCCGCCCTGGCCGACGTACGGGCGGGCAAGGCCGGTCCGGTCCCGTCCCATCTGCGCGACAGCCACTACAAGGGCGCCGCCAAGCTCGGCCACGGCACGGGCTACCAGTACCCGCACGATCTGCCCGGCGCCATCGCCGCCCAGCAGTACGCACCCGACGAGATCCACGGCCGGCGCTACTACGAGCCGACCCGCTACGGGGCCGAGGCCCGCTACGCCGACGTGCTGGAGCGCGTCAGGGAGCGTCTGGCGGGGGAGTAGCGCGGAGCCCGCCCGCGAGCTCAGCGGTTCCGCGCCGCCGCCTCCCGCGCGGCGTCGAAGAGCGCGTGGATGGCCCGGTGCAGGTCGGTGTGGCCCCGTACCGGCTCTGGGAACTCGAAGCGGGCGTCGAAGACGCCGTCCTCGCCGGTGAAGCGCACCCGCAGCCCGAAGCGGTCCAGGGCGAGCGGCACCGCGGCGGCCGGGACGCCGCGGCAGGCGCCGGCCCCGCCGGCGAGGGCGCACAGCCGGCCCATCTGGTCGGCGTGGGCGGCCGCTAGGTGCTGGAGCAGTTCCGCCTCGTGGTCGACGAGCGGGTCGGGACGGGCGGCGGCGAAGTCGTCCGGCTCCACCTGCTCCGCGCCCCACAGGTCGTCCACCGACGCCTCGCCGACCTCCAGCCGCAGCCGCACCTTCCCTGCCGGGGCCGGCAGGTCGTGCGCGACGGTGACCCAGCCCGCGATCCAGGCGCGGCCGCGGATGCGCCCGGGCACCGCGACCGGGGCGACGTCAGTGATGTCGAGCACAGCCGTGAGGTCGTCGTCCTCGGCGTGGGTCGCGGCCCGGACGGCGGGCGATTCCGCGGGGAACAGCAGGAACAGGTCGCCGTCGGTGCCCACGATCCGCTCCTCTGGGACCATGAGCTCGGGGAGGTCGGGCACCAGGCCGGGAATCACCAGGATGGCGGAGGCGGTACTCTGTACGAGAGTTCGTGTGCGCTCGGCTGCTGACGGCAGTCGGGCGATTTCATGCCCGCTGGGACGCGGCTGACCATGAGCTGATCGGACCCCCGTCAAGTCGGCGCCCTCGTTGGTGTCGGCGGCGCCCTGTGCGGCGTCCGTTACGTCCGTGATGCGTGTGGTGTTCCCTGGGCGCGACATACGATCTCCTTCGCTAAGGTAAGCCTTACCTAACTTACATGGAGGTCTGGGAAACGTGAACCAGTCGCGTCCCAAGGTCAAGAAGTCGCGTGCCCTCGGCATCGCCCTGACGCCGAAGGCCGTCAAGTACTTCGAGGCCCGTCCCTACCCGCCGGGCGAGCACGGCCGTGGCCGCAAGCAGAACAGTGACTACAAGGTCCGACTGCTGGAGAAGCAGCGCCTGCGCGCGCAGTACGACATCTCCGAGCGCCAGATGGCCCGCGCCTACGACCGCGCCCGCAAGGTCAGCGGCAAGACCGGCGAGGCCCTGATCGTCGAGCTCGAGCGCCGCCTGGACGCCCTCGTCCTGCGCGCCGGCCTGGCCCGCACCATCTACCAGGCCCGCCAGATGGTCGTCCACGGCCACATCGAGGTCAACGGCCACAAGGTCGACAAGCCGTCGTTCCGCGTCACCCCCGACGACGTCGTGATGGTCCGCGAGCGCTCCCGCGCCAAGACCCCGTTCCAGGTCGCCCGCGAGGGCGGCTGGGCCGGCGAGGGCGAGACCCCGAAGTACCTGCAGGTCAACCTGCAGGCGCTGGCCTTCCGCCTGGACCGTCTGCCGAACCGTCGTGAGGTCCCCGTGATCTGCGACGAGCAGCTCGTCGTCGAGTACTACGCTCGCTGACGCCTGCCGCACCCGGCACGCACGTCAGCCCCGGCGCCCCGCCCCTCCGGCGGGTCGCCGGGGCTTTCGCGTCCCCGGCAATCCCGGCCGGTCAGTCCTGGGCCGACCGGCCGAGCGGCGCGCCGGCGGGCAGCGGGCCGGCCGGCGGGACGGGACCGGGGGGCCGACGCGGGCCGGGCCGCGTCGGGGGCAGCCCGGTCAGGGCCCTGGCGACGGCGGCGTCCAGGTCGAGCACGAGGCCCTCGGCGTAGGCGCCCTCGTAGCCGGGCCGGCCCAACTCGGCGCGGGCCAGCGCCTCGCAGCGCTGATGGGGGATGCCGAAGTGGCGCGAGCCGAACACCGGCAGCCCGACGAGCCGCCAGATGCCGCCCGCCGCGCCCTGCAGCACCGCCGCCTCCCGGGCGTCCCCCGGGGCGCGCAGCAGCGCGAGCAGTTCGATGCCGAGCACGATGCCCACCATGTCGCGGAAGGCGTGGTTGATCCGCACGCACTCGGCAGCGAGTTCGGCGGCGAGCAC
This sequence comes from Streptomyces sp. BoleA5, assembly GCF_000373665.1. NCBI lineage: Bacteria > Bacillati > Actinomycetota > Actinomycetes > Kitasatosporales > Streptomycetaceae > Streptomyces > Streptomyces sp. BoleA5. The sequence goes on along the minus strand of NZ_KB892156.1, from coordinate 71,721 downwards.
CGGGTCGTCCTGCCACCAGGCGATGACCGCCCGCGTGTAGAGCGCGTACGCCAGCGCCCACCGCTCCCCGTGGTCCTCGCAGACCTCGCGGATGCGGTCGCACAGCTCGATCCCGCCCTCCAGGTCGCCGTCGAAGGCCACCGCCATCGCCAGCTCGACCTCGGCCATGATCACGTTGCTGTTCAGCTCGCCCAGCGTCCGGTAGTGGCCCAGTGCCTCCTCGAACAGCGCCCTGGCGCGCGGCAGGTCGCCGCCGAGCAGGGCCCCGCACCCCATGCGGTGCACCGCGTACGCCAACGCCGTCGCGTCGCCGGTGGCCAGTGCCTGCTCCCGGCACTCGTAGAGCATGCCGAGCGCCGCGGTGCCGTCGCCCTGGAGGATCGAGACGTAACCGCACACCCACAGCGCCTTGGCACGCTGCCCCGTGGGCTCGTGATCGGCCGCCAGCGCGCGCTCCAGCCAGTAGCGGCCCTCGGCGAGCCGGCCGCAGCCGACCCAGAAGAACCACAGGCTCGCCGCCAGGTACTGCCCGGTCCGCAACTCCTCGGGGGCCTCCAGGGAGAACTCCAGCGCGGCCCGCAGATTGTCCAGCTCCCGCTCGGTGCCGACCGAGATCTCCTCCTGCCGCGCGCCGAACCACTCCATCTCGCCCCAGGTGGCGAAGCCCAGGTACCAGTCCCGGTGCCGGGTCCGCAGCCGGCGCTCCTCGCCCAGCTCGCGCAGCCACCCCAGCCCGTACTCGCGCACGGTGTCCAGCAGCAGGTAGCGCACCACGCCCGCGTCCTCGCGGCGCAGCACCACCGACTTGTCCACCAGGTCCGCCAGCAGGTCCACCATCGTCTCGGCCGCCACCTCGCCGCCCGCGCACACGTACTCGGCGGCGTCGAGGTCGAAGTCCGCGGCGAACACCGACAGCCGTGCCCACAGCAGCCGTTCGCGCGGGGTGCACAGCTCATGGCTCCACCCGATCGTGGTGCGCAGCGCGCGGTGCCGTTCGGGGCCGCCGGTGCCGCCGCGGCGGGTGAGCAGCCGGAAGCGGTCGTCCAGGCGCCCGGTGATCTGCCGCACCGACAGCGCCCGCACCCGGCCCGCAGCCAGCTCCAGCGCCAGCGGGATCCCGTCCAGGCGGCGGCACAGCTCCTCCACCTCGGCCCGGTTGCCCGCGTCCACGGTGAAGCCGGGCAGCACCGCGGCCGCCCGGTCGGCGAACAGCTCCACCGCCTCGCCGGCGTCGCTCAGCGGTTCCAGGGCCACGATGTGCTCGCCCGCCACCCCCAGCGGCTGCCTGCTGGTGGCCAGCACCCGCAGGCCCGGTGCCCGCCGCAGCATCGCGTCGGCCAGTTCCGCCGCCGCCTCCACCTGGGGCTCGCAGCAGTCCAGCACGAGGAGCAGTTCGCGGTGGGCCAGGAAAGCGCCGAGCGCGGCCCGGGGGCCGCGCGCGGTGTGGTCGGTGAGGCCGAGCGCGTCCGCCACGGCGTGGTCCACCAATCCCGGGTCCCGTACGGCCGCGAGTTCGGCCAGCCAGACCCCGTCGGTGAAGCCGGTGCGCAGGCCGGCCGCCGCGCGCAGCGCGAGCCGGCTCTTGCCGACCCCGCCCACGCCGGTCACCGTCACCATCCGGGCCCGTTCCAGCAGGCGGGCCACGTCGTCGAGCTCGCGCCGCCGGCCGACGAAGTGGTTCAGCTCGCACGGCAGGTTGCCCGGCGTCGTCTCATGGCGCATGGGTCACGGAGGGTATCGTCGAATAAGCGGAACGTACAATCCGGGCCTGTCGCCCGGGGGCGGTCGGGGGCGGCACCGGCCCGCAATGCGGTACGGAGCGTGCTGCCCGTCGCGATAAGGTCGGTATCTGATCGGTACCTGGTTCGCGCGGTGGAATCCGAGGGAGTGGCAACGTGTCCGGTGGAGAGGTGGCCGGCCTCATCGTGGCCGTCTTCTGGGCGATCCTCGTGTCGTTCCTCGCCGTGGCACTCGTACGGCTCGCCCAGGCGCTCCGTCAGGCGACCCGCCTCGTGGCGGAGGTGACCGACCAGGCCGTGCCGCTGCTCGGCGAGGCCTCCGACGCGGTTCGCGCGGCCCACGCCCAGCTGGCCCGCGTGGACACCATCACCTCCGACGTCGCCGAGGTGACCGCCAACGCCTCCGCCCTGTCCACGACCGTCGCCTCCACCTTCGGAGGCCCCCTCGTGAAGGTCGCGGCCTTCGGCTACGGCGTGCGGCGCGCGGTCACCCTGCAGGCAAAGGGCGCCGCCAAGAAGCGCACCGTGGTCGTCGGCCGGACGCTCCCGTCCGCCCGCCGCCGTAAGTCAAGGGGCTGACCTGCATGTTCCGCCGTGCCTTCTGGTTCACCGCCGGTGCCGCCGCCGGAGTGTGGGCCACCAACAAGGTCCATCGCAAGATCCGCAGCCTGACGCCCGAGAGCCTCGCGGCGAAGGCGGCCGACAAGGCCCTCGAGGCCGGGGACCGGCTGCGCACCTTCGCGCAGGACGTCCGCGCCGGCATGTCGGAGCGCGAGGGACAGCTCAACGACGCACTGGGCCGTACGGCCCCCGACCTCGACATGCCGGCCCCGCGGCCGGCGATCTCGTACCACCACCGGAAGGACGAACACTGATGGAGTCGGCAGAAATCCGCCGCCGCTGGCTGCGTTTCTTCGAGGAGCGCGGGCACACCGTAGTGCCGTCGGCGTCGCTCATCGCCGACGACCCGACGCTCCTTCTGGTGCCCGCGGGCATGGTCCCGTTCAAGCCCTACTTCCTGGGTGAGGTCAAGCCGCCCTTCCCGCGCGCCACCAGCGTGCAGAAGTGCGTCCGCACGCCCGACATCGAAGAGGTCGGCAAGACCACGCGCCACGGCACGTTCTTCCAGATGTGCGGCAACTTCTCCTTCGGCGACTACTTCAAGGAAGGCGCCATCAAGTTCGCCTGGGAGCTGCTCACCAGTTCCGTGGCGGACGGCGGTTACGGCCTCGACCCCGAGCGGCTGTGGATCACGGTCTACAAGGACGACGACGAGGCCGAGCAGATCTGGCGCGACGTCGTGGGCGTGCCCGCCGAGCGCATCCAGCGCCTGGGCATGAAGGACAACTTCTGGTCCATGGGCGTCCCGGGCCCCTGCGGCCCGTGCTCCGAGATCAACTACGACCGCGGCCCCGAGTTCGGTGTCGAGGGCGGCCCCGCCGTCAACGACGAGCGGTACGTGGAGATCTGGAACCTGGTCTTCATGCAGTACGAGCGCGGGGAGGGCAGCGGCAAGGAGGAGTTCCCGATCCTCGGCGACCTGCCCGCCAAGAACATCGACACCGGTCTCGGTCTCGAGCGTCTCGCCATGATCCTGCAGGACGTGCAGAACATGTACGAGACCGACACCCTGCGTGCCGTCATCGACAAGGCCACCGAGCTCACCGGCGTCGCCTACGGCTCCGCGCACGAGTCCGACGTCTCGCTGCGCGTCGTCGCCGACCACATGCGCACCTCCGTCATGCTCATCGGCGACGGCGTCACCCCCGGCAACGAGGGCCGCGGTTATGTGCTGCGCCGCATCATGCGCCGCGCCATCCGCAACATGCGGCTGCTCGGTGCCACGGACGCCGTGGTCGGCGACCTCGTGGACACCGTCATCAAGACGATGGGGCAGCAGTACCCGGAGCTCGTCGAGGACCGCAAGCGCATCGAGACGGTGGCCCTCGCCGAGGAGTCCCGCTTCCTCAAGACGCTCAAGGCCGGCACCAATGTGCTGGACACCGCCGTCACCGAGGCCAAGTCCACCGGTTCCGGCGTCCTCTCCGGCGACAAGGCCTTCCTGCTCCACGACACCTGGGGCTTCCCGATCGACCTCACCCTTGAAATGGCCGCGGAGCAGGGCCTGTCGGTGGACCAGGACGGCTTCCGCCGCCTGATGAAGGAGCAGCGGGACCGCGCCAAGGCGGACGCCCTGGTGAAGAAGAGCGGGCATGTCGACATGTCCGCGTACCGGGCCGTCGCCGACACCGCCGGCAGTACCGTCTTCACCGGCTACACCGACAACGAGGGCGAGGCCAGCGTGGTCGGCCTGCTCGTCGACGGTGTGCCGTCGCCCGCCGCCAACGAGGGCGACGAGGTCGAGGTCATCCTGGACCGCACCCCCTTCTACGCCGAGGGTGGCGGCCAGCTCGCCGACACCGGCCGGATCCGCACCGACTCGGGCGCCGTCATCGAGGTCCGCGACGTACAGCAGCCCGTGCCGGGCGTCACCGTGCACAAGGGCAGCGTCCAGGTCGGCGAGGTGACGGTCGGCGCCGGCGTCCTCGCCAAGATCGACCTCGGCCGCCGCCGGGCCATCGCCCGCGCCCACAGTGCCACCCACCTCACCCACCAGGCGCTGCGCGACGCCCTCGGCCCCACGGCCGCCCAGGCCGGTTCGGAGAACTCCCCGGGCCGCTTCCGCTTCGACTTCGGCTCGCCGGCCGCCGTGCCGGGCAGCGTGCTGTCGGACGTCGAGCAGAAGATCAACGCCGTGCTCGCCCGCGAGCTCGACGTCAGCGCCGAGATCATGAGCATCGACGAGGCCAAGAAGCAGGGCGCCATCGCCGAGTTCGGCGAGAAGTACGGCGAGCGGGTGCGCGTCGTGACGATCGGCGACTACTCCAAGGAGCTCTGCGGCGGCACGCACGTGCACAACACCGCCCAGCTGGGCCTGGTGAAGCTGCTCGGCGAGTCCTCGATCGGCTCCGGCGTGCGCCGGGTCGAGGCCCTGGTGGGCGTGGACGCGTACAACTTCCTCGCCCGCGAGCACACGGTCGTCGCCCAGCTCCAGCAGCTGGTCAAGGGCCGCCCGGAGGAGCTCCCGGAGAAGATCTCCGGAATGCTCGCCAAGCTCAAGGAGGCCGAGAAGGAGATCGAGCGCTTCCGCGCCGAGAAGGTCCTGCAGGCCGCCGCCGGGCTCGCCGACTCCGCCCAGGACGTCAAGGGCGTGGCCCTGGTCACCGGACAGGTCCCGGACGGCACCGGCGCCGACGACCTGCGCAAGCTCGTCCTGGACGTGCGCCAGCGGATCGGCGGCGGCCGTGCGGCCGTCGTGGCCCTGTTCGCCGTGGCGGGCGACCGCCCGCTGACCGTCATCGCCACCAACGAGGCGGCCCGTGAGCGCGGCCTGAAGGCCGGCGAGCTGGTCCGTACCGCCGCCAAGACCCTCGGCGGCGGCGGTGGCGGCAAGCCGGACGTCGCCCAGGGCGGAGGCCAGAACGCGGACGCGGTCGGCGAGGCCATCGCCGCCGTGCAGCGTCTGGTCGCAGAGACGGCCTGAGGCCTCGATGCGCAGGGGTCGCAGGATCGCGATCGACGTCGGGGACGCCCGCATCGGGGTCGCCTCGTGCGACCCCGACGGGCTGATCGCCACACCCGTCGAGACGGTGCCCGGCCGGGACGCCCCGGCCGCGCGCCGTCGCATCGCACAGATCGTCGAGGAGTACGAGCCGATCGAGGTTCTGGTCGGCCTGCCCCGCTCGCTCAACGGGCGGGAGGGGCAGGCCGCGGCCAAGGCCCGCGGCTTCGCCCAGGATGTGGCGAAGATCATCTCCCCCGTACCGGTGCGCCTGGTGGACGAGCGGATGACGACCGTGACAGCGACGCAGGGGCTGCGCGCATCGGGCGTCAAGGCGAAGAAGGGACGCTCCGTCGTGGACCAGGCGGCGGCCGTGGTCATCCTGCAGAGCGCCCTCGAGACCGAACGGGTGTCCGGTAAAGAGCCGGGCGAGAGCGTCGAACCGTTTATCTGATCGCGGTACGGTAACGTTCCGCGCAGCACGGCGGCCACAGCTGGATCCGTGGGTGCCGACGGGCCGGGACCCGTCCCGCCCGCGCCACAAGCGCCGGCCTGCTGCCGCCTCGCGAACCGAACCGTAGGGGATCGATGACTGACTATGGCCGGAGCCCGGGCTCCGAAGCATGGCACCCCGAAGACCCTCTCTTCGGTGATCAATGGGGGCAGCAGCAACACCCCGGGCAACAACAGCACCAGCAGCATCAGCAGTATTCCCAGTACCAGCAGCAACCCCAGCAGCAGCACCCTCAGCACGGACAGAACCAGCAGCACCCGCAGTACCAGCAGCAGGGCGGCTGGGACCCCTACGGCAACACCGGCCAGCAGCAGTACCCGTACGACCCCCAGCAGCAGTACGACTCCTGGGGCGCCCCGGCGGGCTACGGCCAGGACGGCTACGGCGGCCAGCAGCAGCCGGACTACTACGGGCAGGGCGGTTACCCGCCCCCGCAGCGGCCCGACCAGCGCTACCCGGAAGGCCAGCCCCAGTACCAGCAGCAGCCGCAGCAACAACAGCCGCAGCAGTTGCAGCAACCGCAACCGCAACCGCAGCAGCAGCCGCAACGGCAGCAGCGCTCCCGGCCGGCCGAGCAGGACGCCCCGCTCTGGGACGAGGAGGAGGGTGCCGCCGACGACCACTCCTTCTTCTCCGGCTCGGACGACGACGAGGACGACGAGCCGCAGCAGGGCCGCAACGACCGGCGCGGCCGCGCGGGCAAGGGCGGCAAGACCGGGAAGGCTGGGAAGGGCGGCAAGAAGCGGCGCTCCGGCATGGCGTGCCTGGTCGTGCTGGTCGTCCTCGGCGGCGGCATCGCCGGTGTCGGCTGGTTCGGCTACCGCTACTACCAGAGCAACTTCGGCCCGCCGCCGGACTTCGCGGGGAAGGGCAGCGGCGAGGTCCAGGTCGAGATCCCGCAGGGCGCGAGCGGCATCCAGATCGGCAACATCCTCAAGAAGGCCGGCGTGGTCAAGAGCGTCGACGCCTTCACGGCCGCCGTCAGCAAGGACCCGGAAGGCAACTCCATCCAGGCGGGCGTCTACGTCCTGCACAAGGAGATGGCCGCGTCCAGCGCCGTCACGATGATGCTCGACCCGAAGTCGCAGAACGTCCTTGTCATCGCCGAGGGCCTGCGCGACGTGCAGATCTACGAGATCGTCGACGCCAAGCTGGGGCTCGACAAGGGCACCACCGCCAAGGTCGCCGAGGACGAGGTCGGCAAGCTCGGACTGCCCGAGTGGGCGGACGACGACAAGGAGATCAAGGACCCGCTGGAGGGCTTCCTCTGGCCGAGCCGCTACAGCGTCGGCAAGGACACCAAGCCCGTCGACCTGCTGCGCAGCATGGTCACCAACGCCAAGAGGCAGTACACCAAGTACGACGTCGAGGCGAAGGCCGAGAAGCTGGGGCTGGAGTCGCCGCTGCAGGTCGTCACCCTGGCCAGCCTGGTGCAGGCCGAGGGCAAGTCGGACGAGGACTTCCGGAAGATGTCGCGCGTCGTCTACAACCGCCTCAAGCCGACCAACACCGAGACCAACGGCAAGCTCGAGTTCGACTCGACGTACAACTACCTGAAGAACCAGAGCGAGATCAATCTCTCGCTCAAGGAGCTCCGCACCTTCGACGACCCTTACAACACGTACTACTACCGGGGTCTCCCGCCGGGACCGATCGGCAACCCCGGCGCGAAGGCGCTGGCCGCGGCCATGGATCCCGAACCGGGCAAGTGGTACTACTTCATCTCCCTGGACGGGCACACCACCGAGTTCACGGAGACACTCGCCGAGCACGACAAGCTGGCCGACGAGTTCGACAAGAAGCACAACGGCTGAGCCGCCGCCTCTTGGGCGCCGCGCGGGGAACGTCCCCCGCGCGGCGCCCTGGTGCTGCCCGGCCCCGCCGGACCACCGGGCCCTAGACTCGACCGGGCCGTCCCCGGCCTGAGGAGGGCGGCCCGAACCGCCGGACATCACGCACCGAGGGGACCAGCCCATGACGAAGAGCCCTCGGGAGGCCGCGCGTGCCTAGGGCAGCCGTCCTCGGATCGCCGATCGCGCACTCCCTCTCCCCGGTGCTGCACCGCGCCGCCTACACGGAACTGGGTCTGGCCGACTGGACGTACGACCGCTACGAGGTCGACGAGGCCGCGCTGCCCGGTTTCCTGGCCGGGCTGGACGACCTGCCGGGCGGCGGACGCTGGGCGGGGCTGTCGCTCACGATGCCGCTCAAGCGGGCGGTCATCCCGCTGCTGGACGAGGTCAGCGACACCGCCTCCGCCGTCGAGGCCGTCAACACACTCGTCCTCACCGAGGACGGACGCCGCCTCGGCGACAACACCGACATCCCCGGGATGGTGGCGGCCCTGCGCGAGCGCGGCGTCGAACGCGTCGACTCCGCCGCCGTCCTCGGCGCCGGGGCGACCGCCTCGTCCGCGCTGGCCGCGCTGGCGCAGATCTGCGACGGCGAGGTCACCGCGTACGTGCGCAGCGGCACCCGCGCCGACGAGATGCGGGGGTGGGGCGAGCGGCTCGGCGTGGCCGTACGGACGGCCGCATGGGAGGACGCCGCCGGGGCGCTTTCCGCGCCCCTGGTGATCTCCACGACACCGGCCGGCACCGCGGACGCGCTCGCCGCCGCCGTGCCGGAGCGGCCCGGCACCCTCTTCGACGTGCTGTACGACCCGTGGCCCACCGCGCTCGCGTCCGTCTGGGCGCGGCGCGGCGGAGCCGTCGTCGGGGGACTCGACCTGCTGGTGCACCAGGCGGTGCTGCAGGTGGAGCTGATGACCGGCCGCAAACCGGCCCCCCTGGCGGCCATGCGGGCGGCGGGGGAGGCGGCGCTGCACCGCTCCTGACCCCTTCTGACCGCTCCTGAGCGGCCTGCGGCGGTCCACGGAGGTGTCCACGGGGCTGTCCGCCCAGCGGACCGCGCGCCGGCTTCGCCGCCGGACGTGAAAGGATCGGTTTACGCACGGATGGTCCGGTCCGCCTCGCCGCGGTCCGGGCGATGATGAAGGAGCGAGCACCGTTGAGCAGGTTGCGCTGGCTGACCGCGGGGGAGTCGCACGGCCCCGCACTCGTCGCGACGCTGGAGGGCCTGCCCTCCGGTGTGCCGATCACCACCGAGATGGTGGCGGACCACCTCGCACGGCGGCGGCTCGGCTATGGCCGCGGTGCCCGGATGAAGTTCGAGCAGGACCAGGTCACCTTCCTCGGCGGTGTGCGCCACGGGCTCACCATGGGCTCCCCGGTCGCGATCATGGTGGGGAACACCGAGTGGCCGAAGTGGGAGCAGGTCATGGCGGCCGATCCGGTGGACCCCGAGGTCCTCGCCGGGCTCGCGCGCAACGCCCCGCTGACCCGGCCGCGCCCCGGCCACGCCGACCTCGCGGGCATGCAGAAGTACGGCTTCGACGAGGCCCGGCCGATCCTGGAGCGCGCCTCCGCCCGTGAGACGGCCGCCCGGGTCGCGCTCGGCGCCGTGGCCCGCTCCTACCTCAAGGAGACGGCCGGCATCGAGATCGTCTCCCACGTGGTGGAACTCGCCGCGGCCAAGGCCCCGTACGGCGTCCTCCCCACCCCCGCCGACGTCGAGAAGCTCGACGCCGATCCCGTGCGCTGCCTCGACGCCGACGCGAGCAAGCGGATGGTCGCCGAGATCGACCAGGCCCACAAGGACGGCGACACCCTCGGCGGCGTCGTCGAGGTGCTCGCCTACGGCGTGCCCGTCGGCCTCGGCAGCCATGTGCACTGGGACCGCCGGCTGGACGCGCGGCTGGCCGGCGCCCTCATGGGCATCCAGGCCATCAAGGGCGTCGAGGTCGGCGACGGCTTCGAGCTCGCCCGGGTACCCGGTTCCAAGGCGCACGACGAGATCGTCTCCACCGAGGACGGCATCCGCCGCTCCACCGGCCGTTCCGGCGGCACCGAGGGCGGCCTGAGCACCGGCGAGCTCCTGCGGGTGCGGGCCGCGATGAAGCCCATCGCCACCGTACCGCGCGCCCTGGCCACCGTGGACGTGACCACCGGCGAGGCCACCCAGGCCCACCACCAGCGTTCCGACGTCTGCGCCGTCCCGGCCGCGGCCATCGTCGCCGAGGCGATGGTCGCCCTGGTCCTGGCCGACGCGGTCGCGGAGAAGTTCGGCGGCGACAGCGTCGCCGAGACCCGCCGCAACGTGCGCGGCTACCTCGAGAACCTGGCGATCCGATGAGCGCCCCGGTCGTCGTCCTGGTGGGCCCCATGGGGGTCGGCAAGACCACCGTCGGCGAGCTGCTCGCCCAGCGGCTCGGCACCACCTGCCGCGACACCGACGCCGACATCGTCGAGGCCGAGGGCCGGCCGATCGCTGACATCTTCGTCGAGGACGGCGAGGAGCACTTCCGCGCGCTGGAGGCGGCGGCCGTCCGTGCGGCGCTCGCCGAGCACCGCGGCGTGCTGGCGCTCGGCGGCGGCTCGATCCTGGACGAGGACACCCGCAAGCTGCTCTCCGGCCTGCCGGTGGTCTTCCTCGACATGGACGTCGCCGAGGCGGTCAAGCGGGTCGGCCTCGACACCGCCCGCCCGCTGCTCGCCGTCAACCCGCGGCGGCAGTGGCGCGAGCTGATGGAGGCCCGCCGCCCGCTGTACACCGAGGTCGCCCGCGCCGTGGTCGGCACGGAGGGCCGGACCCCCGAGGACGTCGCGGACGCCGTCCTGGACGCACTGGAGCTGAAGAACGCATGACGGAGCACGCCGTACACGCCCCCATCCGCATCCGGGTCGGGGGCGGTGAGGGCACCGAGCCGTACGAGGTGCTGGTCGGCCGGCAGCTGCTCGGCGAGCTGCCGGGCCTGATCGGCGACAGGGCGGCGCGGGTCGCCGTCATCCACCCCGAGGCCCTGGAGGCCACCGGCCAGGCGCTGCGCGAGGACCTGGCGGAGCAGGGGTACGAGGCCGTCGCCATCCAGGTGCCCAACGCCGAGGAGGCCAAGACCACGGAGGTCGCGGCGTACTGCTGGCGGGCGCTCGGCCAGTCGGGATTCACCCGTACGGATGTCATCGTGGGCGTCGGCGGTGGTGCCACCACCGACCTCGCCGGGTTCGTCGCGGCGACCTGGCTGCGCGGGGTCCGCTGGGTCGCCGTGCCGACCACCGTGCTCGGCATGGTGGACGCCGCCGTCGGCGGCAAGACCGGCATCAACACGGCCGAGGGCAAGAACCTCGTCGGGGCCTTCCACCCGCCCGCCGGGGTGCTCTGCGACCTCGCCGCGCTGGAGTCGCTGCCGGTCAACGACTACGTCAGCGGTCTCGCCGAGATCATCAAGGCGGGCTTCATCGCCGACCCCGTGATCCTGGACCTGATCGAACGGGACCCGGCCGCCGCCCGCGGCCCCGGGGGCCCGCACACCGCCGAGCTCCTTGAGCGCGCCATCCGCGTCAAGGCCGAGGTGGTCTCCGCGGACCTCAGGGAGTCGGGCCTGCGCGAGATCCTCAACTACGGCCACACGCTCGGCCACGCCATCGAGAAGAACGAGCGCTACAACTGGCGCCACGGCGCGGCCGTCTCCATCGGCATGGTCTTCGCCGCCGAGCTCGGCCGCCTCGCCGGCCGCCTCGACGACGCCACCGCCGACCGCCACCGCTCCGTCCTGGAGTCCGTCGGCCTGCCGCTGGCCTACCGCGGCGACCAGTGGCCGAGGCTGCTGGAGACGATGAAGGTCGACAAGAAGTCCCGCGGCGACCGGCTGCGCTTCATCGTCCTGGACGGCCTCGCCAAGCCGACCGTCCTGGAGGCCCCCGACCCCGGGGTGCTCCTCGCCGCCTACGCGGAGATCTCCAAGTAGGCGCGCACGCGCACGGGACGACGGGTCCCGAACGGCCGGGCACCCCGTGGGCTGCCCGGCCGTTCACACAACTGCGGCCGCCCACGGTACCGTTCGGTCGAACCTGAAAGCTCTCGTACGGACGGAGTGGCCTCGATGCAGCATGCCGTGGGTGCGCCGCTGCCACCGCCGCCCGGTGGGCAGCAGGCCGGGCAGCCAGGGCCGCCGCCGCAGCCCCCGGGCACCACCGGCCACTTCCCGATGGCCCAGGGGTCCCCCGTACAGCATCCGGTCCAGCCGCCCGCGCAGTCCGCCGGCGGAGCCGGCGCTCCGCTCCCGCGCGCCACGCACGGCCCCGTCGCGGTCCTGCTGATCGGCGCGGCCGGGGCGGGCAAGACGACCATCGCCCGGCACTGGGCCGACCACCGCGGCGTACCGACCGCCCACGTCAGCCTGGACGACGTCCGCGAGTGGGTCCGCTCCGGCTTCGCCGACCCGCAGTCCGGCTGGAACGACAACTCCGAGGCGCAGTACCGCCTCGCCCGCCGCACCTGCGGTTTCGCGGCCCGCAACTTCCTGGCGAACGGCATCTCCTGCATCATCGACGACGCGGTCTTCCCCGACCGCCCGGTCGTCGGCCTCGGCGGCTGGAAGCGCCACGTCGGGCCCGGCCTGCTGCCCGTCGTCCTCCTGCCCGGCCTCGACATCGTGCTGGCCCGCAACGCCCAGCGCAGCGGCAACCGGCGGCTCTCGGACGAGGAGGTCGCCCGTATCCACGGCCGCATGGCCGGCTGGTACGGCTCCGGGCTGCCCATCATCGACAACTCCCACCTCGACGTCGCCGCGGCCGCCGCCGCGCTCGACGGCGTCGTCACCCGCAGCCTGCAGGGCCCGCCCGCCTGGTAGCCGCCACCCGGCGGCTCTCGACAGGCCGACCGGCGGCACGCGACGTACGCTCGCCACATGTCCGAGGTGCACGCTGGCCGCAGGGAACGCCTTCGGGACCGCTGCGCGGCGGCCGGATCGGCGGCGGCGCTCGTCTCCCGACCCGCCAACGTCCGCTATCTGACGGGCTGCGCCCCGCCGGGGACCGTGCTGCTGGTCGGTCCGGGTCCCGAGGACGTGCTCGTCCATCACCGTCATCCGTCCGGCGACCTGGCCGAGGGCCGGCTGCCGGACGACGTGCGCGGCGTCGTCCTGTCCGGCCCCGAGGGCGACCCGGCGGTCACCGCCGCCGCGCTGGCCGCGGACCGCAAGGCCGAGGCCCTGGCGGTGGAGGAGCACCACCTCACCGTCGCACGCCACCGCGCCGTCGGCGGCGCGGCCCCCGGCGTACGCCTCTCCGACCTCGGCTCCGCCGTGGAGCAGCTCCGCCTGGTCAAGGACGAGCAGGAGATCTCGGCGCTGCGGATCGCCGCGGAGATCGCCGACCAGGCGCTGAGCGAGCTCCTGGAGTCGATCCTGGTGGGACGGACCGAACGCCACCTCGCCCTGGAGTTGGAGCGCCGTCTCATCGACCACGGGGCCGACGGCCCCGCCTTCCCCACCTGTGTGGGCACGGGCCCGCACTCGGGGGCCGCGCGCCACCTGCCCACCGACCGGCGCGTCGAGGAGGGCGACTTCCTCACCGTCTGCCTGGGCGCCTGCTACCGCGGCTACCGCTGCGAGGTGGGCCGGACCTTCGTCATCGGCACCACCCCGGCGGACTGGCAGATCGAGCTGTACGACCTGGTCTTCGCGGCCCAGCGGGCCGGCCGGGAGGCCCTCGCGCCCGGGGCCGCCTGCCGCGACGTGGACCACGCGGCGCGCCATGTGCTGGAGTCAGGGGGACACGGCGAGGCGCTGGGGGAGACCACCGGACACGGTGTCGGACTGGAGATCGGTGAGGACCCTCGGTTGTCCCCCTCGGCCATGGGTAAACTGGACGCTTGCGTGCCGGTCACCGTCGAACCGGGAGTCCACATCCCGGGCCGCGGCGGTGTCCGCATCGACGACACACTCGTCGTGCGTCCACCGACGGACGGCGGGCCCGAGCTACTCACCATCACGACCAAGGAGCTGCTCGCCCTGTAGAGGGCGGCTGCGGCTCCCGGGTCCCCGAAGCAGCAGTGCAGGAGATTCCGCAACCGTGGCCACCACGAACGACCTCAAGAACGGCCTCGTGCTCAAGCTCGACGGCGGCCAGCTCTGGTCCGTCGTCGAGTTCCAGCACGTCAAGCCCGGCAAGGGCCCCGCCTTCGTCCGTACGAAGCTCAAGAACGTGCTCTCCGGAAAGGTCGTCGACAAGACCTTCAACGCCGGCGTGAAGGTCGAGACGGCCAACGTCGACAAGCGCGGGATGCAGTTCTCCTACAAGGACGGCGAGAGCTTCGTGTTCATGGACATGGACACGTTCGACCAGATCTACATCACCCCCGAGGTCGTCGGCGACGCCGCCCACTTCCTCCTGGAGGGCTTCGAGGCCGTCGTCGCCATGTACGAGGGCTCCCCGCTCTACATCGAGCTCCCGGCCGCCGTCGAGCTGGTCATCGAGTACACCGAGCCCGGCGTCCAGGGCGACCGCTCCACCGGCGGCACCAAGCCCGCCAAGCTGGAGACCGGCTACGAGATCGGCGTCCCGCTCTTCATCACCACCGGTGAGAAGATCAAGGTCGACACCCGCTCGGGTGAGTACCTCGGCCGGGTGACCAGCTAACCGTGGCCGCACGTAACAAGGCCCGCAAGCGCGCCTTCCAGATCCTCTTCGAGGCGGAGCAGCGGGGTGTCGACCCCAAGACCGCCATGGCGGACTGGATCAGGCTCGCCCGGACCGACGACCGGCAGCCGCCGGTCAGCGAATACACGATGCAGCTCGTCGAGGGCTACGCCGGACGGGCGAGGCGCATCGACGAACTGCTGTCGAAGCACGCCGTGGGCTGGACCCTCGACCGGATGCCGGTGACCGACCGGAACATCCTGCGGCTCGGCGCCTACGAGCTGATCTGGGAGGACGACGTCCCCGACGCCGTCGTCCTGGACGAGGCGGTGCAGCTGGCCAAGGAGTTCTCCACGGACGAGTCCCCCTCGTTCGTGAACGGCCTGCTCGCCCGCCTCAAGGAGCTGAAGCCGGGCCTGCGGGACGACTAGTCCCGCGCGTGCCCGCCGGGCCCGGAACGCATCGCGTTCCGGGCCCGTGGCATGTCCGGCCGGGGCCGGCGCGTCGGCCGGGGGCGGTGCGCCGGGGCGCTAGAGGCGGCAAACACAACCGCCCCTCAGACGCGGCCTGGCGGCCGCGCCCAAGGGGCGGGACGTTTCTGCTTCCCGAGGGCTCAGCCCTCCTCGTGCTGCACCGCTCGCCGTGCGTCCGCGTCGAGGACGCCCCAGCTGATGAGCTGCTCGGTCAGGACCGAGGGCGACTGGTCGTAGATGACGGCGAGGGTGCGCAGGTCGTCCTGGCGGATCGACAGCACCTTGCCGTTGTAGTCGCCGCGCTGGCTCTGGATGGTCGCGGCGTAGCGCTGCAGCGGACCGGCCTTGTCGGAGGGCACCTGGCTCAGCCGCTCGAGGTCGAGGACGAGCTTCGGCGGCGGCTCGGCGGCACCGCCGGGCGCGGAACCGGGCAGCAGCTCCTGGACAGGAACGCCGTAGAAGTCGGCGAGCTCGGCGAGGCGCTGCACGGTCACGGCGCGGTCGCCGCGCTCGTAGGAACCGACCACCACGGCCTTCCAGCGGCCCTGGGACTTCTCCTCGACGCCGTGGAGGGAGAGTCCCTGCTGCGTGCGGATGGCGCGGAGCTTTGCTCCGAGCTGCTTGGCGTAATCGCTGGACATATGGCTCCCCGGACGGAAACTCAGTAACTCACTGTGAGGTTACGCAGCGTAATTGGAATCCGTCAAGCCGAATGGTCCACACCGGTCCCCCGGAAGAGCGAGGAATGGCCGGTCACCGGCCTTTCGGCCGGGGTCCGCGGTCGATCGTGGTACGTGCGGCGGACCCGCCCCGAGAGCCGCGCCAGGCCGCCGCCAGGCCCCGCCAGGGAGCACGCCAGGGTGCCTGATACGGTGGAACCGTAAGTTTTGGCGTCCTTTAAGGCCCGTCCCGTGAGGCGGGGAAGGAGGTCCCTTTTTCATGGGCACCATCGGTTCCGATCCGTCCCGGCCCGTGCTCGAGGCCCCGGACATCGCGCGGGTACTGACCCGCATCGCCCACGAGATCGTCGAGCGCGCCAAGGGCGCCGACGACGTGGTGCTGCTCGGCGTCCCGACCCGCGGTGTCCATCTGGCCCGCAGGCTCGCCGACAAACTCGACGAGATCACCGGCGGCAAGGTCCCGGTCGGTTCGCTCGACATCACCATGTACCGCGACGACCTGCGGCTCCGCCCGGCGCGCGCGCTCGCCCGCACCGACATCCCGGCCGACGGGGTGGACGGGCGGCTGGTCGTCCTCGTCGACGACGTGCTCTTCTCCGGCCGCACGATCCGCGCCGCCCTCGACGCGCTCAACGACATCGGCCGCCCCCGGGCCGTCCAGCTGGCGGTCCTGGTCGACCGCGGCCACCGTGAGCTGCCCATCAGGGCCGACTACGTCGGCAAGAACATCCCCACCTCGCTGCGCGAGACCGTCAAGGTCCACCTGACCGAGGAGGACGGGCGCGACTGCGTCCTGCTCGGCGTACGCGACGGCTCCCCGGCGGACGAGTAGCGCGAGCGCCGCCCCGGCCTCCCGGGGCAGCGCCCTGCCCGCCCGTCCCCACCCGGCCCGCCCGGGAGACGTGGCGTGCCGCCACCCGGCCCGCCCCCGCACGCATCCTCCGGAGTGACCCGATGAAGCGCCACCTGATCTCGGCCGCCGACCTCACCCGCGACGACGCCCTCCTCGTGCTCGACACGGCGGAGGAGATGGCCCGCGTCGCCGACCGGCCCATCAAGAAACTGCCGACCCTGCGCGGCCGCACGGTCGTCAACCTCTTCTTCGAGGACTCGACCCGCACCCGCATCTCCTTCGAGGCCGCCGCCAAGCGCCTGTCGGCCGACGTCATCAACTTCTCCGCCAAGGGCTCCTCGGTGTCCAAGGGCGAGTCCCTCAAGGACACCGCCCTCACCCTGGAGGCCATGGGCGCCGACGCCGTCGTCATCCGCCACCACATGTCGGGCGCCCCGCACCGGCTGGCGTACTCCGACTGGATCGGCGGCAGCGTGGTCAACGCCGGCGACGGCACCCACGAGCACCCCACACAGGCGCTGCTGGACGCCTTCACGATGCGCCGCCACCTGTCCGGCCCCGGCCGCGACCTGGCCGGCCGCCGGATCACGATCGTCGGCGACGTGCTGCACAGCCGGGTGGCCCGCTCCAATGTGCTGCTGCTGGGCACCCTGGGCGCCGAGGTGACCCTGGTGGCGCCGCCCACCCTGCTGCCGATCGGCGTCGAGGACTGGCCCTGCGAGGTCTCCTACGACCTGGACGCGGTGCTCGCCAAGTCCGACGCCGTGATGATGCTGCGCGTCCAGCGCGAGCGCATGAACGCCGCCTTCTTCCCCACCGAGCGCGAGTACTCCCGCCGCTACGGCCTCGACGGCCTCCGCATGGCCGCGCTGCCCGAGCACGCCGTCGTGATGCACCCCGGCCCGATGAACCGCGGGATGGAGATCACGGCCGAGGTCGCCGACTCGCCGCGCTGCACCGCCGTCGAGCAGGTGAAGAACGGCGTCAGCATCCGCATGGCCGTGCTGTACCTGCTGCTCGGCGGCGCCGAGCCCGCCGTCTCCGCCCCCGCCCCCGCCCGCACCGAGGAGAACAACCAAGCATGAGCGCGACCCCGAAGACCCTGATCCGCGGCGCGAGGATCCTCGGCGGAGAGCCGCAGGACGTCCTGATCGACGGCGAGACCATCGCCGAGGTCGGCCCGGGCCTGACCGCCCCCGAGGGCGCCACCGTGGTCGAGGCCGACGGCAAGGTCCTCCTGCCGGGCCTGGTCGACCTCCACACCCACCTGCGCGAGCCCGGCCGCGAGGACTCCGAGACCGTCCTCACCGGTACGCGGTCCGCCGCCGCGGGCGGCTACACCGCCGTCCACGCGATGGCCAACACCTTCCCCGTCGCCGACACCGCGGGTGTCGTCGAGCAGGTCTGGCGCCTCGGCCGCGAGCACGGCTACTGCGACGTCCAGCCGGTGGGCGCCGTCACCGTGGGCCTGGAGGGCAGGAAGCTCGCCGAGCTCGGCGCGATGGCGGACTCCGCCGCCGGTGTGCGGGTCTTCTCCGACGACGGCAAGTGCGTCGACGACGCGGTCATCATGCGCCGCGCCCTGGAGTACGTGAAGGCCTTCGACGGCGTCGTCGCCCAGCACGCCCAGGAGCCCCGCCTGACCGAGGGCGCCCAGATGAACGAGGGCGTCGTCTCCGGCGAGCTGGGGCTGACCGGCTGGCCGGCCGTCGCCGAGGAGTCGATCATCGCCCGGGACGTGCTGCTCGCCGCGCACGTCGGCTCCCGCGTGCACATCTGCCACCTCTCCACGGCCGGCTCGGTCGAGATCGTCCGCTGGGCCAAGTCCAAGGGCTGGGACGTCACCGCCGAGGTCACCCCGCACCACCTGCTCCTCACCGACGAACTGGTGCGCACCTACAACCCCGTCTACAAGGTCAACCCGCCGCTGCGCACCGAGGCCGACGTCATGGCGCTGCGCGAGGCGCTCGCCGACGGCACGATCGACTGCGTCGCCACCGACCACGCCCCGCACCCGCACGAGGACAAGGACTGCGAGTGGGGCGCGGCGGCCATGGGCATGATCGGCCTGGAGACCGCGCTGTCGGTCGTCCAGCACGCCATGGTGGACACCGGCCTGCTCGACTGGGCCGGCGTCGCCGACCGGATGTCGTTCCGGCCCGCGGTGATCGGCCGCCTGTCCGGCCACGGACGTCCCGTCTCGGCCGGTGAGCCCGCGAACCTCACCCTGGTCGATCCGGCATACCGTGGTGAGGTGAATCCCGCGGGCTTCGCCTCCCGCAGCCGCAACACCCCCTACGAGGGTCTGGAGCTGCCGGGTCAGGTGTTCGCCACGTTCCTGCGGGGCAAGGCGACGGTCATGGACGGGAAGCTCTCGTGACACCCCTGGTACTCATCGCGGCGGAGGGGAAGCACTCCGCCGAGGTCACCGACTGGTCGGCCCGCATCGGCTGGGTCGTGGGACTGCTGCTGTTCATCGCCCTCGTCTACTGGCTGATGCGCCAGGGCTGGAAGTGGCGCGGCACCCTCCAGGGCGACCTGCCCGCCCTCCCCACCGCCCCCGAGGAGACCGGCGAGCCCCGGCCGGTCCTGCTCACGACGAGCGGCCGCTACCACGGCAGCACCACGGCGGGGCAGTGGCTGGACCGGATCGTCGCCCACGGACTGGGCGTGCGCAGCCGGGTCGAGCTCACCCTCACCGACCGGGGACTGGACGTCGAGCGCACCGGCGCGCCGAGCTTCTTCGTCCCGGCCGCGGATCTGCGCGGCGCACGCCTCGACAAGGGCATCGCCGGCAAGGTCCTCACCGAGGGCGGCCTGCTGGTGGTCACCTGGGCGCACGGCGACCGGCTGATCGACTCCGGCTTCCGCTCGGACCACGCCGCCGAACACGCCGCGTGGGTCGAGGCCCTGAACACTCTCACGCACGACCAGGAAGGCGCACGATGACCACCTCCACCCAGCGGCCCGCGAGGGTCCCTGCCGTACTCGTCCTGGAGGACGGCCGCACCTTCCGCGGCCGCGCCTACGGGGCCGTGGGGGAGACCTTCGGCGAGGCCGTCTTCTCCACCGGCATGACCGGCTACCAGGAGACCCTGACGGACCCGTCGTACCACCGGCAGGTCGTCGTCATGACCGCCCCCCACGTCGGCAACACCGGCGTCAACGACGAGGACCAGGAGTCCTCCCGCATCTGGGTGGCCGGTTACGTCGTCCGCGACCCCGCCCGCATGCCGTCCAACTGGCGCTCCCGCCGCACCCTGGACGAGGAGCTGACCCGCCAGGGCGTCGTCGGCATCAGCGGCATCGACACCCGGGCGCTCACCCGCCACCTGCGCGAGCGCGGCGCCATGCGGGTCGGCATCTTCTCCGGCGACAGGGCGCTCACCGACGGGGCCGCGCTGCTGGCCGCGGTTCAGGCCAGTCCCCACATGAAGGGCGCCGACCTGTCCGCCGAGGTCGCCACCAAGGAGCCGTACGTCGTCCCGGCGATCGGCGAGAAGAAGTTCACCGTCGCCGCGATCGACCTCGGCATCAAGGGGATGACCCCGCAGCGCATGGCCGAGCGCGGTATCGAGGTGCACGTGCTGCCCGCGGGCGCCACCCTGGACGAGGTCTACGCGGTCGACCCCGACGGCGTCTTCCTCTCCAACGGCCCCGGCGACCCGGCCACCGCGGACCTGACCGTCATCCAGGGCGTCCTGGAGCGCAGGACCCCGCTGTTCGGCATCTGCTTCGGCAACCAGCTGCTCGGCCGCGCCGTCGGCTTCGGCACCTACAAGCTGAAGTACGGCCATCGCGGCATCAATCAGCCGGTGCAGGACCGTTCCACCGGCAAGGTCGAGGTCACCGCGCACAACCACGGCTTCGCCGTGGACGCGCCGCTCGACCAGGTCGCCGACACCCCGTACGGGCGGGTCGAGGTCTCCCACGTGTGTCTCAACGACGACGTGGTCGAGGGCCTGCGGCTGCTCGACACCCCCGCCTTCAGTGTCCAGTACCACCCCGAGGCCGCCGCAGGTCCGCACGATGCCGCGTACCTGTTCGACCGCTTCGTGAAGCTCATGGAGGGCCAGCGTGCCTAAGCGCACCGATATCCAGTCCGTCCTGGTCATCGGCTCCGGCCCGATCGTCATCGGCCAGGCCGCGGAGTTCGACTACTCCGGCACCCAGGCCTGCCGCGTCCTGCGCGCCGAGGGCCTGCGGGTGATCCTCGTCAACTCCAACCCGGCCACGATCATGACCGACCCGGAGATCGCGGACGCCACCTATGTGGAGCCGATCACCCCGGAGTTCGTCGAGAAGATCATCGCCAAGGAGCGCCCCGACGCGCTCCTGCCCACCCTGGGCGGGCAGACCGCGCTCAACACCGCGATCTCGCTCAGCAAGGCCGGGGTCCTCGACAAGTACGGCGTCGAGCTGATCGGCGCCAATGTCGAGGCCATCAACAAGGGCGAGGACCGCGAACTGTTCAAGGAGGTCGTCGCGGCCGTCAACGCCAAGATCGGCCACGGCGAGTCCGCCCGCTCGGTCATCTGCCACACCATGGACGAGGTGATCGCGGGCGTCGACACCCTCGGCGGCTACCCCGTCGTCGTCCGTCCCTCCTTCACCATGGGCGGCGCCGGCTCCGGCTTCGCCCACGACGAGGAGGAGCTGCGCCGCATCGCCGGCCAGGGCCTGACGCTCTCCCCGACCACCGAGGTGCTCCTGGAGGAGTCCATCCTCGGCTGGAAGGAGTACGAGCTGGAGCTGATGCGCGACAAGCACGACAACGTCGTGGTCGTCTGCTCCATCGAGAACTTCGACCCCATGGGCGTGCACACCGGTGACTCCATCACCGTCGCGCCCGCCATGACGCTGACCGACCGCGAGTACCAGATCCTGCGCGACATCGGCATCGCCGTCATCCGAGAGGTCGGCGTCGACACCGGCGGCTGCAACATCCAGTTCGCCGTCGACCCCGAGGACGGCCGGGTCATCGTCATCGAGATGAACCCGCGCGTCTCCCGCTCCTCGGCGCTCGCCTCCAAGGCGACGGGCTTCCCGATCGCCAAGATCGCCGCCAAGCTCGCCGTCGGCTATACCCTCGACGAGATCCCCAACGACATCACCGAGCAGACCCCGGCCTCCTTCGAGCCGACGCTCGACTACGTCGTCGTGAAGGTGCCGCGCTTCGCCTTCGAGAAGTTCCCGGTCGCCGACGCCACCCTCACCACGACCATGAAGTCGGTCGGCGAGGCCATGGCCATCGGCCGCAACTTCCCCGAGGCGCTGCAGAAGGCGCTGCGCTCCCTGGAGAAGAAGGGCAGCCAGTTCGCCTTCACCGGCGACCCGGGCGACAAGGGCGAGCTGCTGCTCGCCGCCGTGCGTCCCACGGACGGCCGGATCAACACCGTCATGCAGGCGATCCGGGCCGGCGCCACCCCGCAGGAGGTCTTCGACGCCACGAAGATCGACCCCTGGTTCGTCGACCAGCTCTTCCTGATCAAGGAGATCGCCGACGATCTCGCCGCCGCCGACAAGCTCGATCCCGAGCTGCTGGCCGAGGCCAAGCGCTACGGCTTCTCCGACGCCCAGCTCGCCGCCATCCGCGGCCTGCGCGAGGACGTCGTCCGCGAGGTCCGGCACGCGCTGGGCGTCCGGCCGGTCTACAAGACGGTCGACACCTGTGCCGCCGAGTTCGCCGCCCGCACCCCGTACTTCTACTCGTCCTACGACGAGGAGAGCGAGGTCGCGCCGCGCGAGAAGCCCGCGGTCATCATCCTGGGCTCGGGCCCGAACCGCATCGGCCAGGGCATCGAGTTCGACTACTCGTGCGTGCACGCATCCTTCGCGCTGAGCGACGCGGGCTACGAGACCGTCATGGTCAACTGCAACCCCGAGACCGTCTCCACCGACTACGACACCTCCGACCGGCTGTACTTCGAGCCGCTCACCCTGGAGGACGTCCTGGAGATCGTCCACGCCGAGCAGCAGGCCGGCCCCGTCGCGGGCGTCGTCGTCCAGCTCGGCGGCCAGACCCCGCTCGGCCTCGCCCAGGCGCTGAAGGACAACGGCGTGCCGGTCGTCGGCACCTCGCCGGAGGCCATCCACCTCGCGGAGGACCGCGGTGCCTTCGGCCGCGTCCTGGACCGGGCGGGCCTGCCCGCCCCCAAGCACGGCACGGCCACCACCTTCGAGGAGGCCAAGGCGATCGCCGACGAGATCGGCTACCCGGTCCTGGTCCGGCCCTCGTACGTGCTCGGCGGCCGCGGCATGGAGATCGTCTACGACGAGACCCGCCTCGCCTCCTACATCGCCGAGTCCACCGAGATCGGCCCGGACCGCCCCGTCCTGGTCGACCGCTTCCTCGACGACGCCATCGAGATCGACGTCGACGCGCTCTACGACGGCCACGAGCTCTACCTCGGCGGTGTCATGGAGCACATCGAGGAGGCCGGCATCCACTCGGGCGACTCCGCGTGCGCCCTGCCCCCGATCACCCTCGGCGGCCACGACATCAAGCGGCTGCGCGCCTCCACCGAGGCCATCGCCAAGGGCGTCGGCGTCCAGGGTCTGATCAACATCCAGTTCGCCCTGGCCGGTGACATCCTCTACGTGCTGGAGGCCAACCCGCGCGCCTCCCGCACCGTCCCCTTCACCTCCAAGGCGACGGCGGTCCCGCTGGCCAAGGCGGCCGCCCGCATCTCGCTCGGCGCCACCATCGCCGAGCTGCGCGCCGAGGGCCTGCTCCCGGCCCACGGCGACGGCGGCACCCTGCCGCTGGACGCGCCGATCTCCGTCAAGGAGGCCGTGCTGCCCTGGAGCCGCTTCCGCGACGTGCACGGCCGGGGCGTCGACACCGTCCTCGGCCCGGAGATGCGCTCCACCGGCGAGGTCATGGGTATCGACTCGGTCTTCGGCACCGCGTACGCCAAGTCGCAGGCCGCCGCCTACGGCGCGCTGCCGACCAAGGGCCGCGCCTTCGTCTCGGTCGCCAACCGCGACAAGCGCGCGCTGATCTTCCCGGCCCGGGCGCTGGTCGAGCACGGCTTCGAGCTGCTGGCCACCTCCGGCACCGCCGAGGTGCTCAAGCGCAACGGCATCGAGGCCACCGTGGTGCGCAAGAAGAGCGAGGGCACCGGCCCCAACGGCGAGCCGACCGTCATCGAGCTCATCCACGACGGCGCCATCGACCTCATCGTCAACACCCCGTTCGGCACCGGCGGCCGCCTCGACGGCTACGACATCCGTACCGCCGCCGTCGCGCGCGGCGTGCCGTGCCTGACGACGGTGCAGGCGCTCGCCGCCGCCGTCCAGGGCGTCGACGCGCTGAACCGGGGCGACGTGGGGGTCCGCTCACTCCAGGAACACGCGGAACACCTGACCGCCGCCCGCGAGGCGTAGGCCGAAGAGGGGGACACCGATCCGGTGTCCCCCTCTTCACGAGCCCCCTCCGTTCGCCCGCCGTGGAAGGCCCCGCATGTACTCCCTGCTGTTCAGTCTGTTCTTCAAGCGCCTCGACCCGGAGCAGGCCCACCACCTCGCCTTCGGCTGGATCCGGCTCGCCGCCCGGGTTCCCGTCCTGCGCACCTTCGCGGCCGCGCTGCTCGCCCCGCGGCACCCCGCGCTGCGCACGGAGGCGCTGGGCCGCCGGATGCACGGCCCCTTCGGGCTCGCCGCGGGCTTCGACAAGAACGCCGTCGGCATCGACGGGCTCACCATGCTCGGCTTCGACCACGTCGAGATCGGCACCGTCACCGCCCAGCCGCAGCCGGGCAACCCCAGGCAGCGGCTCTTCCGCCTGGTCGCCGACCGCGCCCTGATCAATCGCATGGGCTTCAACAACGAGGGCTCGGCCGCGGTCGCCGCGCGCCTGGCCGCGCGCAGGGCGGTCTTCCCGACCACGGTCGGCGTCAACATCGGCAAGACCAAGGTCGTCCCGGAGGAGGAGGCGGTCGCCGACTACGTCACCTCCACCGAGCGGCTCGCCGCGCACGCCGACTACCTCGTCGTCAACGTCTCCTCGCCGAACACCCCCGGACTGCGCAACCTGCAGGCCGTCGACCACCTGCGTCCCCTGCTCAGCGCCGTGCGCGAGGCCGCGGACCGCGTCGTCACGGGCCGCCGCGTCCCCCTGCTCGTCAAGATCGCCCCCGACCTCGCCGACGAGGACGTGGACGCCGTCGCCGACCTCGCCCTCGAACTCGGCCTGGACGGCATCATCGCCACCAACACCACCATCGCCCGCGACGGCCTCGGCCTGCGCTCGGACGCCTCGCTGGTCAAGGAGACCGGCGGCCTGTCCGGCGCGCCCCTCAAGGAACGCTCCCTGGAGGTGCTGCGCCGCCTGTACGCCCGCGTCGGCGACCGCATCACCCTCGTGGGGGTGGGCGGGGTCGAGACCGCCGAGGACGTCTGGCAGCGCATCCTGGCCGGCGCCACCCTTGTGCAGGGCTACAGCGCCTTCGTCTACCGGGGTCCCTTCTGGTGCCGCACGATCCACCGGGACCTCGCCGCGCTGCTCCAGGCCAGCCCGTACGCCACCCTCGCCGACGCCGTCGGCGCCGAAACCCGGAAGGCAGCCACCCCGCGATGAACCCCGAGCCCTTCGGCGCCAGGCTGCGCCGCGCCATGGACACCCGTGGGCCGCTCTGCGTCGGCATCGACCCGCACTCCTCCCTGCTCTCCGCCTGGGGCCTGCAGGACGACGTCGCCGGCCTGGAGCGCTTCACCCGCACCGTGGTGGAGGCGCTGGCCGACCGGGTCGCCGTCCTCAAGCCGCAGAGCGCCTTCTTCGAGCGCTTCGGCTCCCGCGGCATCGCCGTCCTGGAGACGGCCGTCGCCGAGGCCCGCGCGGCCGGCGCCCTGGTGCTGATGGACGCCAAGCGCGGCGACATCGGCTCCACCATGGCCGCGTACGCCGCCACCTATCTCGATCCCGCCTCGTCGCTGTTCTCGGACGCGGTCACCGTCAGCCCGTACCTGGGGTTCGGCTCGCTGCGCCCCGCCCTGGACGCCGCCCGGGCGAGCGGCAGCGGCGTCTTCGTGCTCGCCCTGACCTCCAATCCGGAGGGCGCGGAGGTGCAGCGGTCAACCGCAGCGGGCGGCGCGTCCCTCGCCCAGGTGATGCTGAACCACATCGCGGCCGAGAACGAGGGTGACGTGCCGCTCGGATCGGTCGGCGCCGTCGTCGGCGCCACACTCGGGGAGGCGGGTGTGGACCTGGCCGTGAACGGGCCCCTCCTCGCCCCCGGGATCGGCGCCCAGGGGGCCACCGCGGCCGACCTCCCCAGGGTGTTCGGGGAGGCCGTGCGCAATGTCGTGCCGAGCGTCAGCAGGGGGGTCCTCAAGCTCGGACCGTCCGTCGCGGCGCTCCGCGAGGCGGCCGAAAGGGAGGCCGCGGAACTGGCCTCGGTCGTCAAGTAGCGGTCAAGACGTCCGGAAACCTGCGCAGATTTGTCCCAAAAGTCCTGGTCGGTTGACGCTGACCAGGACTTTTCTTCTTGTTTGCGCTGACTCCGGCCGCTGGGGCCGCTAGTCTCCGACGAGAGCGCGCAAGGTGCGCGTTTCACGTTGCCCCTGCAGGTGGGGGGCGACTAGGTTCCACACCGGTCCGTATCCGACAGTTCTACTTCCGAGGTGACGTAGGCGTGGCTCTTCCGCCCCTTACCCCTGAACAGCGCGCTGCCGCGCTCGAGAAGGCCGCCGCGGCTCGCCGGGAGCGCGCCGAGGTCAAGAATCGGCTCAAGCACTCCGGCGCCTCGCTGCACGAGGTCATCAAGCAGGGCCAGGAGAACGACGTCATCGGCAAGATGAAGGTCTCCGCCCTCCTGGAGTCCCTGCCCGGCGTGGGCAAGGTCCGCGCCAAGCAGATCATGGAGCGGCTCGGCATCTCCGAGAGCCGCCGGGTCCGCGGGCTCGGCTCCAACCAGATCGCATCCCTGGAGCGCGAGTTCGGCAGCCCCGCTGCCTGACGTTCCCAGCACCCTCCGGGAACCGGGATAATCGCTCCATGAGTGAACGTCCGCGGCTGACCGTGCTCTCCGGCCCCTCGGGTGTCGGCAAGAGCACGGTCGTCGCTCATATGCGCACAGTCCACCCCGAGGTGTGGCTCTCCGTCTCGGCCACCACCCGCAAGCCCCGCCCCGGTGAGGAACACGGGGTGCAGTACTACTTCGTCGAGAACGACGAGTTCGACAAGCTCGTCGCCAACGGCGAACTGCTGGAGTGGGCCGAATTCGCGGGGAACCGGTACGGCACGCCGCGCCAGGCGGTGCTGGAGCGCCTCGAGGCAGGCGAGCCGGTCCTGCTGGAGATCGATCTGCAGGGCGCCCGCCAGGTCCGGGAGTCGATGCCCGAGGCGCAGCTGATCTTCCTCGCTCCGCCGAGCTGGGACGAGTTGGTCCGCCGGCTCACCGGCCGGGGCACCGAGGCCCCCGAGGTCATCGAGCGCCGGCTGGAGGCCGCGCGGGTCGAGCTGGCGGCCGAGCCGGAGTTCGACACCACCCTGGTGAACACCTCCGTCGAGGACGTCGCGCGCGAGCTGCTAGCCTTGATGGCTGTAGTCTGATCTTTTTGCACCCAATCGGAAGGTAGAGCGTGTCCTCTTCCATCACCACGCCCGAGGGCATCATCAACCCGCCGATCGACGAGCTGCTCGAGGCCACCGACTCGAAGTACAGCCTCGTGATCTACGCGGCCAAGCGTGCCCGTCAGATCAACGCCTACTACTCGCAGCTCGGCGAGGGCCTGCTCGAGTACGTCGGCCCGCTCGTGGACACCCACGTGCACGAGAAGCCGCTGTCGATCGCGCTGCGTGAGATCAACGCGGGTCTGCTGACCTCCGAGGCCGTCGAGGGCCCGGTCCAGTAACCGCGCCCAGGCGTCACACCACGGGCCCGGCGGTACGACCGCCGGGCCCGTGGTGTGTCATGGGGTAGTACGCACCACGGTCCAACACAGCGCGGGAGAGACGATGGGGAAGCCACAGGTCGTCCTGGGCGTGAGCGGCGGGATCGCCGCCTACAAGGCGTGCGAGCTGCTGCGCCGGTTCACCGAGTCGGGGCACGACGTACGCGTCGTGCCCACCGCCTCGGCGCTGCACTTCGTCGGTGAGGCCACCTGGTCGGCGCTGTCGGGCAACCCCGTCTCGACCGAGGTGTGGGCGAGCGTCCACGAGGTGCCGCACGTGCGCATCGGGCAGGGCGCGGACCTCGTCGTGGTCGCCCCGGCCACCGCGGACGTGCTCGCCAAGGCGGCCCACGGGCTCGCCGACGACCTGCTCACCAACACCCTGCTCACCGCGCGCTGTCCCGTGGTGTTCGTGCCCGCCATGCACACCGAGATGTGGGAGCACGCCGCCACCCAGGAGAACGTGGCGACGCTGCGCCGCCGCGGCGCCCTCGTGCTGGAGCCCGCGGTCGGCCGCCTCACCGGCGTCGACACCGGCAAGGGCCGGCTGCCCGAGCCCGCCGAGATCTTCGAGGCCTGCCGCCGGGTGCTGCTGCGCGGTCCGCGCGCACTGGAGACCGACCTGGCCGGACGCCACGTCGTCATCAGCGCCGGAGGCACCCGCGAGCCCCTCGACCCGGTCCGCTACCTGGGGAACCGCTCCTCCGGCAAGCAGGGCTACGCGCTCGCCCGTACGGCCCTGGCCCGGGGCGCCAGGGTCACCCTGGTGTCCGCCAACACCGGCCTCGCCGACCCGGCGGGGGCGGACGTGGTACGGGTCGGCACGGCGGTGCAGCTGCGCGAGGCCGTGCTGAAGGCCGCGTCCGACGCCGACGTGGTGGTGATGGCGGCCGCCGTCGCGGACTTCCGTCCGGCGCGGTATGCCGAGGGCAAGATCAAGAAGAAGGACGGCGAGGAGCCCGCGCCCGTGGAGCTGGTGCGCAACCCCGACGTGCTCGCCGAGCTCTCAGCCGAACGGCCGCACCCCGCGCAGATCGTCGTGGGATTCGCCGCCGAGACCGACGACGTGTTGGCCAACGGCCGCGCCAAGCTCGCCCGCAAGGGCTGCGACCTGCTGGTCGTCAACGAGGTGGGGGACCACAAGGCTTTCGGGTCGGAGGAGAACGAGGCCGTCGTGCTCGGCGCCGACGGCACCGAGACCGCGGTGCCGTACGGGCCGAAGGAGGCCCTCGCGGAGCAGGTCTGGGACCTGGTCGCCGCCCGGCTGAGCTGACGACACTTCGGGTCGGTGCGTGTGAGCTACTGGCGTTCCGTCCCGAGGTGATGCACAGTGTCGCAGGTCACGGCATATCCAAGGTGCGAGATGCCGTGTCCTTGCGCATGCGTCGGACGATAAACTGACCCATGGCCCGCCGGGCGCAGCCCCGCGCGAGCCGCAAACGATCAGCCAGCAGCCGCTGCAACCCCAGGGAGCGATGTGTCCCGCCGCCTGTTCACCTCGGAGTCCGTGACCGAGGGTCACCCCGACAAGATCGCTGACCAGATCAGCGACACGATCCTCGACGCCCTGCTCAAGGAGGACCCCTCCTCGCGCGTCGCCGTCGAGACGTTGATCACCACCGGTCTGGTGCACGTCGCCGGAGAGGTCACCACCAAGGGATACGCGGACATCGCGACCCTGGTGCGGAACAAGATCCTCGACATCGGCTACGACTCGTCGAAGAAGGGCTTCGACGGCGCGTCCTGCGGTGTCTCGGTCTCCATCGGCGCGCAGTCCCCGGACATCGCGCAGGGTGTCGACACGGCCTACGAGAGCCGCGTCGAGGGCGACGAGGACGAGCTCGACCGGCAGGGCGCGGGCGACCAGGGTCTGATGTTCGGCTACGCCTGCGACGAGACCCCCGAGCTGATGCCGCTCCCGATCACGCTGGCGCACCGGCTCTCCCGGCGGCTCACCGAGGTCCGCAAGAACGGGACGATCCCCTACCTGCGGCCCGACGGCAAGACCCAGGTCACCATCGAGTACAACGACGACAAGGCCGTGCGCCTCGACACCGTCGTCGTCTCCTCGCAGCACGCCAGCGACATCGACCTCGAGTCGCTGCTCGCCCCCGACATCCGCGAGTTCGTCGTGGAGCCGGAGCTGAAGGCGCTCCTCGACGACGGCATCAAGATCGACACCGAGGGCTACCGGCTGCTGGTGAACCCCACCGGGCGCTTCGAGATCGGTGGCCCGATGGGCGACGCCGGCCTCACCGGCCGCAAGATCATCATCGACACCTACGGCGGCATGGCCCGCCACGGTGGCGGCGCCTTCTCCGGCAAGGACCCGTCCAAGGTCGACCGCTCCGCCGCCTACGCCATGCGCTGGGTCGCCAAGAACGTCGTCGCCGCGGGCCTCGCCTCGCGCTGCGAGGTCCAGGTCGCCTACGCGATCGGCAAGGCCGAGCCCGTGGGCCTGTTCGTGGAGACCTTCGGCACCCACACCGTGGACCACGAGAAGATCGAGCAGGCCATCGGCCGGGTCTTCGACCTCCGCCCGGCCGCGATCATCCGCGACCTCGACCTGCTCCGCCCGATCTACGCCCAGACCGCGGCGTACGGCCACTTCGGCCGTGAGCTGCCGGACTTCACCTGGGAGCGCACCGACCGCGTCGAGGCGCTGCGCCAGGCGGCCGGCCTCTAGGCCACGTCTAGGCCTGCCGCATCCACGGCCCGACGACGGCCCCCGACCCCGGCGGTCCGGGGCCGTCGGCGTGCGCGGGGAGCGGGGCCGGAGCCGCAGTACCTGCGCCAGCAGCGGGCGCCCGGCACCGGAGGCCGCGACGGGGCTGCGCGCGAGGTCCGCGGCGGGCGGCGCCATCCGCGGTGCCTGCGCCGCGCTCCGGTCGTGACCGTGTCGGCCGCCGGTGACGAACTCCCCTCGCGTTCCGTCGCCTTGCCGCACAGGGCCGCCCGCGCGCTCCCCGTCCGGTGGGGCATGGGGCAGGAGCCCCGGGTGGCCGGGCGCGGGGCCGGGTGTCCGACGCGTCTGGTAACACTGAGGCTGTGAGCAGCGAGGACGACCGGCAGGTGTCCCCGGCGGCGGAGCCGCACGGGGGAGAGCAGCTCGCGCTCATCCGGGAGACGGTGCGCAAGGCCAAGGAGCCCCGCGCCAAGCCGCGCACCTGGCGGGGCGCGGCGCTGGCCGAAGGGCTGCCGGTGGCGCGCGTGCTGGTCGACAAGGGCCTGCTCCACCTGGACCAGTACTTCGACTACGCGGTCCCGGCGGCCATGGACGCCGAGGCGAGGCCAGGCGTGCGCGTCCGCGTGCGGTTCGGCGGCCGGGTGGGCAAGGGCGGCCGGCGCGAGGGCGGCGAACTGCACGACGGCTTCATCGTCGACCGGCTGACCGAGAGCGACTACCGGGGCCCGCTGGCCCCGCTCGCCCAGGTCCTGTCGCCCGAGGAGGTGCTGACCCCCGGGCTGCTCAGGCTGTGCCGGGCCGTCGCCGACCGCTACGCGGGCGCCCTCGCCGACATCGTGCAGCTCGCGGTGCCCCCGCGCCGGGCCAAGGCCGAGGCCGAGCCGGTACGCGATCCGCTGCCGGCGCCCCGCCCGCCGGAGCCGGGGCCGTGGCGGCGCTATCCGACGGGGCCCGCCTTCCTGCAGGCGCTGGCCCGCGGGGACACCCCGCGGGCGGTGTGGACGGCGCTGCCCGGGCCGCACTGGCCCGAGGAGATCGCCCGTGCCATGGCGGCGGCGCTGGCCTCGGGGCGCGGAGCGCTGGCCGTCGTGCCGGACGGCCGCGCCGCCGCCCGCGTCGACGAGGCGCTGACCGCGATCGTCGGCGAGGGCCGCCATGTGCTGCTGACCGCCGACGCCGGGCCGGAGGAGCGGTACCGCCGCTGGCTCGCCGTGAGCCGGGGCAGCGTACGCGCCGTCGTGGGCACCAGGGCCGCGATGTTCGCGCCGGTGGCGGACCTGGGGCTCGCCGTGCTCTGGGACGACGGCGACTCCAGCCACGCCGAGCAGCACGCACCGCAGCCGCACGCCCGGGACGTCCTGCTGCTGCGGGCCGCCGAGGAGCGGGCGGGCTTCCTGCTCGGCGGTCTCACCTGCACCGTGGAGGGCGCCCAGCTGGTCGACACCCAGTGGGCGCTGCCGCTGACCGCGCCGCGCGAGCGGGTACGGGCCGCCGCACCCATGGTCCGTACGATCGGCGAGGGCGACGAGGCGCGGGACGCCGCCGCGCGGGCCGCACGGCTGCCGTCGGTGGCCTGGCAGGTGACCCGGGACGCGCTGCAGCAGGGCCCGGTGCTGGTGCAGGTGCCCCGGCGCGGCTACGTCCCGAGGCTGGCCTGCGAGCGCTGCCGAGAGCCCGCCCGGTGCGCCCACTGCGCGGGGCCGCTGCAGCTCGGCGACGGCGAGAGCGCGCCGCACTGCGGCTGGTGCGGGCGCCCCGAGGCGGGCTGGCACTGCAAGGAGTGCGGCGGTTTCCGGCTGCGCGCCCAGGTGGTCGGCGCCCGGCGCACCGCCGACGAACTCGGCAGGGCCTTCCCCAAGGTGCCGGTGCGGACCTCAGGGCGGGACGGCGTGCTGGCGTCCGTGCCGGGCACGCCCGCGCTGGTGATCTCGACCCCGGGCGCGGAACCGGTCGCCGAGGGCGGTTACGCGGCGGCGCTGCTGCTGGACGGCTGGGCCCTGCTCAACCGTCCGGACCTGCGGGCGGGGGAGGAGACCCTGCGCCGCTGGGCCGCGGCGGCGGCGCTGGTGCGCCCGGCCGGCGAGGGCGGCATGGTCGTCGTCCTCGCGGAGCCCACGCTGCGGCCGGTGCAGGCCCTCGTCCGCTGGGACCCGGTCGGCCACGCCGTGCGCGAGCTGGCCGAACGCGCGGAGCTGGGCTTCCCCCCGGTCTCCCGGATGGCCGCGGTCAGCGGCCGCCCCGCCGCCGTCGCCGATCTTCTGGCCACGGTGCGGCTGCCCGAGGGCACCGATGTCCTCGGCCCGGTGCCGCTGCCCATCACCGACCCCGCGCGGCCCCGCCGTTCCGGGGACACCCCGCCGGGCGAGCGCTGGGAGCGTGTGCTGCTGCGTGTGCCGCCGGGTAACGGCGCGGCCCTGGCGACCGCCCTGAAAGCCGCGCAGACGGCCCGCATCGCCCGCAAGGAGCCCGACCCGGTCCGGGTCCGCATCGACCCGCCCGACATCGGCTAGGAGCGGCCGGGCGCGGTCTCGGCCGACGAGGCGGACTGACGAAGCGTTGGGGAAAGCATGTGACGCCCCGGCCTAGGGTTTCCGGTATGACCAGCACACTGCGACTCGAGAAGATCACCCCGGACAACGTCGACGCCGCGATCGCCCTGAAGATCCGCCCCGACCAGGAGCATCTCGTGGCCCCGGTCGTGAAGTCCCTCGCGGAGGCCTACGCGTACGGGGACACGGCATGGCCCCGGCTGATCGTCGACGGTGACCGGACCGTCGGATTCCTCATGGCCTTCTTCGACATCGACTGCGCGGGCGACGGAAGCGGCGTCGACCTGCGTTCCGGCCTGTGGCGCCTCGCCATCGCCGCGGGCGAGCAGGGCCGCGGCTACGGAAGGTACGCCGTCGAGTCCGTCGTGGAGGAGGTCCGCCGCCGGGGAGGCACCCGGGTCACGACCACCTGGCATCCCGGCGCCGACGGCCCGGAAGGCTTCTACCTGGGGCTGGGTTTCCGGCCGACGGGGGAGTCCAGCGGCGGCCAGACCGTGGGGGAGCTGGAGCTCGGTCCGGCACTGCCGCCCGCGGCGCACCGGCGGCCCTGACCGCGGTGCGTCCGTGCCCGTACGCGCCCGCCCCGGCGGCCGTCCTGTCGGCGTGGCGGGCGGCGGGGCGGGCGTGCCCGGGGAACCGCCGGATCAGCCCGTGCGCGGAGAGGGGACCGCACCGGGGACGGCCTCGTCGCGGGTGGCGGGGGCGGAGTGCGCGGGCATGGTGCGGGCCGCGGGCACCGAGGGCACCACTGCCGGCGCCGGAGGCTCGCCGTGCACCTCCGTCACGGCCGCTCCGGCCGGCACCGAGCGCCGGTTGCCGTACCGCCGGTGGACGGCCTGCTTGGTGACGCCCAGGGCGGAGCCGACGGCGTCCCAGCTGAAGCCCAGCGAGCGGTCGAACTCCACGGCCGCCGTCACCAGGGTCTCGACGCTGTCCCGCAGCTCCTGGGCGAGCCGGACGGTGGGGGCGGGGGCGCGGCCGTAGACCACGAATCCCGCGGACGGCCCGCCGCGGCGGGGACGGTAGACATTGCCCAGCTGCGTGGTGAGGGTGCGCAGCGCGTCGACCTGTCGGCGGACCCGCTCGATGTCCCGCACCAGCAGGTGAAGGCTCGCCCTGGCCTGGGCGTCATGAGTTGCGTGTTCGGGCATCAACTGGCCTCTCGAACCGGCTCTTGTGGGTCAAACTCCATTGACCAACGCGCCAGACTCCCGTGGAGTCACGCCCAAGGGGCGCATCGCACCCTCCAGGGGGCGTGCACAGAGGTGCGCGCCCCTACCCCGGCGGCCCCTAGACTGGTGCGGTTGCCCTGTCACCGTCCGACCACGGAGCCACCGCGTGTCCATCCAGCCGATCCGCCTCTTCGGCGACCCCGTGCTGCGCATGAAGGCGCAGCCCGTGACCGTCTTCGACAAAGAGTTGCGCACCCTGGTCAAAGACCTCGAGGAGACCATGAAGGACGCCCCGGGCGCAGGCCTGGCGGCTCCTCAGATCGGCGTCTCACTGCGGGTGTTCACCTACCACGTCGACGGTGAGCTGGGCCATCTGATCAACCCGGACCTCAGCCTGAGCGACGAGGAGCAGGACGGCCCCGAGGGCTGCCTGTCCCTGCCGGGGCTGCGCTTCGACACCAAGCGCGCCCACGGTGTCGTCGCCAGGGGCTTCACCATGCACGGTGACCCGGTGACCGTCGAGGGCACCCGGCTGCTCGCCCGCTGCATCCAGCACGAGACCGACCACCTCGACGGCATCATCTTCATCGACCGCCTCGACCGCGAGCAGCGCAAGGCCGCGATGAAGGCGATACGCGACGCCGAGTGGGCCGGTCAGCCCGCGCCCCAGGTCCGCGTCTCCCCGCACAGCACATTCGGCCGCGCGCTGTAGGGCCGCGCACCGCAGAAAGGCATCCCGCACGCATGAGGCTCGTCTTCGCCGGCACCCCCGAGGTCGCCGTTCCCGCCCTCGACGCCCTGCTCGCCTCCGGGCGGCACGAGGTCGTCGCAGTGGTCACCCGGCCGGACGCCACGGCGGGGCGCGGCCGCAAGCTCGTCGCCAGCCCGGTGGCCCAGCGCGCGGAGGAGGCCGGCATCGAGGTGCTCAAGCCCGCCAGGCCCCGCGACGCGGACTTCCTGGCCCGGCTGCGAGAGATCGGCCCCGACTGCTGCCCGGTCGTCGCCTACGGTGCGCTGCTGCCGCGCGTCGCCCTCGACGTGCCCGCCCGCGGCTGGGTCAACCTGCACTTCTCCCTGCTGCCCGCCTGGCGCGGCGCCGCCCCCGTGCAGCACGCCGTCATGGCGGGCGACGAGGTCACCGGGGCCGCGACCTTCCTCATCGAGGAGGGCCTGGACTCCGGACCGGTGTACGGCGTCGTCACCGAGGACGTCCGCCCCCGCGACACCAGCGGCGACCTGCTGACCCGGCTCTCGCACAGCGGTGCGAAGCTGCTGGCCGCCACCATGGACGGCATCGAGGACGGAGCGCTGGTCGCCCGCCCGCAGCCCGCCGAGGGCGTCAGCCTGGCCCCCAAGATCACCGTCGACGACGCCCGCGTCGACTGGAACGCCCCCGCCCTGCGGGTGGACCGGGTGATCCGCGGCTGCACACCGGCTCCCGGCGCCTGGACGCTGTTCGGCGGTGAACGCCTCAAGGTCGGCCCCGTCACCCTGCTGCCCGAGCGCACCGACCTGGCGCCCGGAGAGCTGGAGGTCACCAAGCGCGCCGTGTACGCGGGCACGGGAAGCCACGCCGTGGAGCTCGGCGAGGTGCGCCCGCAGGGCAAGAAGCCGATGCCCGCCGCCGACTGGGCGCGCGGCGTCCGCGTCCCCTCCGGGGAGCGGCTCGGCGCCTGACCGCGCCCCCCACGTACGCTCGAAGCGGGCCGCACCGCGTCCCGCCGTACCACCGAGACTCCCGGAGCACCTTCCACGTGAGCGAACCGTCACGCCGCCGACCGCGTCCCTCCGCCCGTCAGGGCCGCAGCCAGGGAGGGCCCCCGCAGGGCGGCCGGCCCTACCGCAAGCCCCAGCGCGACCCCGTGCGCGTCCTGGCGTTCGAGGCCCTGCGGGCGGTCGACGAGCGCGACGCGTACGCCAACCTCGTCCTGCCGGCGCTGCTGCGCGAGGCCGAGGCCGAGGCGGCGCGCAAGGGCCGGGAGTTCGACCGGCGCGACGCCGCGCTCGCCACCGAGCTGGTGTACGGCACCCTGCGCCGCCGGGGCACGTACGACGCGGTGATCGCGGCCTGCGTCGACCGGCCCCTGCGCGAGGTCGACCCTCCGGTGCTGGACGTGCTGTCGCTCGGCACGCACCAGCTGCTGGGCACCCGCATTCCCTCGCACGCGGCCGTCTCCGCCACCGTCGAGCTCGCCCGCGTGGTCCTCGGCGACGGGCGGGCGAAGTTCGTCAACGCGGTGCTGCGCCGGATCGCCGCCCGGGACCTGGACGCATGGCTGGACGAGGTGGCACCGCCCTACGACGAGGATGCCGAGGACCACCTCGCCGTCGTCCACTCGCACCCGCGCTGGATCGTCTCGGCCCTGTGGGACGCCCTCGGCGGGGGCCGCGCGGGCATGGAGGAACTGCTCGCGGCCGACAACGAGCGCCCCGAGGTCACCCTCGTCGCGCGCCCCGGCCGCGCGACCACGCAGGAACTCGCCGACGCCCTTCCCGCGGACACCACCCTTCCCGGCCGCTGGTCCCCCTGGGCGGTCCGGCTCGCCGAGGGCGGTGACCCCGCCGCGATCGAGGCGGTGCGCGAGGGCCGCGCCGGTGTCCAGGACGAGGGCAGCCAGCTCGTCGCCGCCGCCCTGGCAGCGGCCCCGCTCGGCGACGGCCCCGACCGGCTCTGGCTGGACGGCTGTGCGGGCCCCGGCGGCAAGGCGGCCCTGCTCGCCGCGCTCGCCGCGGAGCGCGGGGCGGCCCTGGTCGCCTCCGAGAAGCAGCCGCACCGGGCCCGGCTCGTCGCCCGCGCCCTGGCGGGCAACCCCGGCCCGTACGGGGTGATCGTCGCCGACGGCACCCGCCCCGCCTGGCGTCCCGGCGCCTTCGACCGCGTCCTGGTCGACGTGCCCTGCACGGGCCTCGGCGCCCTGCGCCGCCGTCCCGAGGCGCGCTGGCGGCGACGGGCCGAGGACGTCCCGGGCTTCGCGCCCCTGCAGCGCGGCCTGCTGGAGTCCGCCCTGAGCGCGGTGCGCGTGGGCGGGGTCGTCGGCTACGCGACCTGCTCCCCGCACCCGGCCGAGACCCGCGCCGTCGTGGAGGACGTCCTGGGCCGCCCGGGCGCCGTCCCCGCCGAATGGGTCGACGCCCGCCCGCTCATGCCCGGGGTCCCCGACCTCGGCGACGGCCCGGACGTCCAGCTCTGGCCCCACCTGCACGGCACCGACGCGATGTACCTCGCCCTGCTGCGCCGCACCGGGGAGTGAGCGCGCACGGGTGCGGTCCGGACGTCCGGACCGCACCCGCGCGGCGGCGGCTCAGCGGCTCAGCAGTAGAGGTTGGCGCCGGGGCTGACCCCGAGGATCGCCGTGAACTGCTGGTACTTGGTCACCCGGCTCTGCACCTGCGCCGGGTTGCGGCCGTCGCATTCCAGGGAGCCGTTGATGGAGCGGATGGTCTGGCCGAAGCCGGCCTGGTTCACCATGGCGTTGTGCGGGGTCATGCTTCCGGGGCCGCTCTGGGTGTTCCAGTACCAAAGACCCGTGCGCCAGGCCACGGCCGCGTCCTGCTCCACGCGCCAGGGGTTGCCCAGCAGGTCGATGCCGAGGGCGTCGCCGGCGGCCTTGTAGTTGAAGTTCCAGCTGAGCTGGATCGGTCCGCGGCCGTAGTAGGCGGCCTGGCCGGCCGGGCAGCCGTAGGGCTGGCCCCAGTCGCAGTAGTGCGGGTAGTTGGCGGTGTTCTGCTCGACCACGTACACCAGCCCGCCCGTCTCGTGGCTGACGTTGGCGAGGAAGGCGGCGGCCTCCTGCTTCTTGACCGTGTCGCCACCGGAGTTGGCGAAGCCCGGGTAGGAGCTCAGCGCCGCGACCAGGCCGCTGTAGGTGTAGAAGCCGTTGCGGCCCGGGAACATCTGGTTGAACTGGGACTCGCTGACGACGAATCCGGACGGGTTCGTGCCGCCGCCACCGCCGCTCGCGGGGGCGTTCCACTTCTGGTTCGCCCCGCCCGTGCAGGTCCAGATCTGCAGCCGGGTGGCGTTGGCGGAGCTGTTGTCCCGGACGTCCAGGCACTTGTCGGCGGCGGGGTTGACGATGTCGCGCGCCGCGGTGACGACCCACTGCTGGTTGGCGCTGCCGGAGCAGTCCCACAGCTGTACCGCGGCCCCGTCGGCGGTGCTGCGGTCGACGACGTCGAGGCACTTGCCGAGGGCGCGCAGTGTGCCGTCGCCGGGGTTGGACCAGCGCTGGGCGCCGGTCCCGTTGCAGTCGTAGAGCTGTACGGCGGTGCCGTTGGCGTTGTTCGCCCCGGCGACGTCGACGCACTTGCCCGCCAGGCCGCTGATCTGGCCGTCCGCCGCGCGGGCGGTCGGCGTCGCGACGAACAGGGTGGCCAGGAGCGCCGCGAGGACGGCGAACACCGCGGACGGGCCGAGGACGGTACGTCCTGTGGGAAGCCGTCCGGCGAGGGACGTGGACATGGGGGAGTCGCTCCTTACCCGGCCCGGGGCCGTGGTCGTGGGGGAGGGAGCTTCGCGGGGGTGCTCCGCACGGCAGGCGCGGGTGGTTCCGT
Source organism: Streptomyces sp. BoleA5 (assembly GCF_000373665.1). Lineage (NCBI taxonomy): Bacteria > Bacillati > Actinomycetota > Actinomycetes > Kitasatosporales > Streptomycetaceae > Streptomyces > Streptomyces sp. BoleA5. The sequence goes on along the minus strand of NZ_KB892156.1, from coordinate 33,563 downwards.
GGAGGTCGCGCGCGGGCGCGGCGCGTGTGCGTCGTGTCCAGGGCGGCGTGAACTTCCCTGGTGCACCGTCCCGTTGAGCCCAGCTAGGTCTAGACCATGCCAGGGTGACGGGGGCACGTCAATACTGGAAGGAGTGGTGGGACCCGGCTCGCCCGGCCCCGTGGCGCACCCCTGTCCCGCGCCCGCCGTCCGCAGCGGCGAGAATCGTCCTGGAACGGCAGGCCCGGAACCGCCGGTCCGGCAGGTCGCGCACCGCGCGGCGGCCGGCGGTGAGGGCCGGACAGGAAGGAACGACCGCGATGCCCGCGGAGAGCAACTGGGGCGGCAATGTCGCCTTCACCGCACGAAGGCTCCACCACCCCGAGTCCGTCGCCGAGCTGCAGGAGATCGTGGCCCGGGCGCCAAGGGTGCGCGCCCTCGGGACCCGGCACTCCTTCAGCACCGTCGCCGACACCGACGGCGAGCACGTCTCGACCTCCCGGCTGCCCGCCGTGATCGAGGTGGACCGCGCCGAGCGCACCGCCACGGTCGGTTCGGGGCTGCGCTTCGGCGAGATCGTCCACGCGATCGACGAGGCGGGCCTGGCGCTGCACAACCTCGGCTCGCTGCCGCACATCTCCGTGGCCGGGGCGTGCGCCACCGGCACCCACGGCTCCGGCACCGGACGGCGCAGCCTTGCCGGCGCGGTCAGCGCGCTGACCATGGTCACCGCCGACGGCGCGATCGCCGAGGTCCGGCGGGGCGAGGCCGACTTCGACGGCTCGGTCGTCGCCCTGGGCGCGCTGGGCGTCGTGACCCGGCTGACCCTCGACCTCGTCCCGGCCTTCGCCGTGCGCCAGACCGTCTACGAGGACATGCCGCGGGAGGAGTTCCGGGAGAACTTCGACGCGGTGATGTCCGCCGGGTACAGCGTCTCGGGCTTCACCCGCTGGCGGGACCGCGCCCTCGACCAGGTCTGGCTCAAGGAGCGGGTGGAGGCCGACGGGGCGGAGCCCGCACCGCCGACGTGGTTCGGTGCCACCGCGGCCGACGGGCCGCGGCACCCCATCCCGGGCATGCCCGGTACGCACTGCACGCCGCAGCAGGGACTCGTCGGCCCGTGGTACGCGCGGCTGCCGCACTTCCGCCTGGAGTTCACCCCGAGCAGCGGCGAGGAGATCCAGTCGGAGTTCTTCGTGGACCGGCGCGACGCCGTGGCGGCGTTCGACGCCCTGTGGCAGGTGCGGGAGCGGTTCTCGGCCGAGGTGCTCATCGGCGAGATCCGCACCGTGGCGGCCGACCCCCTGTGGCTCAGCCCGGCATACGAACGGGACAGCGTCGCCTTCCACTTCACGTGGGCCCCGGACGCCGAGGCGGTGGCGCGGGCGGTCCGGGTCGTGGAGGAGGCGCTGCGCCCCTTCTCCGCCCGTCCGCACTGGGGCAAGCTCTTCACCACCCCCTCCCCCGGCGCGCTGCGCGAGCTCTACCCGCGCTACGACGACTTCCGGACGCTCGCCGCCCGGCTCGACCCGTCCGGGGTCTTCCGGAACACCTTCATGCGTGAGCACTTCCCGGACTGACCCGGCGCGCGCGCCCGGCGCGCCCCGGCGCCACCGATGTGCCGCCCGCCGGGGCCGGTCATAGACTGACCGCGGTCGAAATGTCCCGTACGAGGGAGTTGGGCATCATGTCCAAGCGAGGCAACAAGCGGCGCGCCCGGAAGAAGAAGGGCGCCAACCACGGCAAGCGTCCCAACGCGTGACACGCGCCGTCGGTGACCGCCCGCGCCAGGCGCGGGCGGTCACCGCTGTCCGGGGCTCGTGTATTGCGCGTCCGTGAGCTTGTGGGCCGGCGGCGCGACCGCGACCAGCAGGACAAGCCAGAGCGCGATAACGATCCATCCCGCGCCCGGCCGCAGACCAGGACCGCCCAGCGACGTGGAGCCTCCACACCCGCCGTCTCCGCCTCGTCCAAGGCGTCCCCCGAGGAGTGCTCTCCGATCCGCACGGCATCCCACGCCCGCAAGGGCCGTGCGGAGAGGTTTTCCACAGCCGGACGCCCGGGTGCGCGGGGAGGGGGCGGGCACCGCCATACTGGACACATGGCCGTGCAGATCAACCCCAGTATCCTCTCCGCCGACTTCGCGCGCCTCGCCGACGAGGCGCGGGCCGTGGAGGGCGCGGACTGGCTCCACGTCGACGTGATGGACAATCACTTCGTCCCCAACCTGACGCTCGGTGTGCCGGTCGTGGAGTCCCTCCACAAGGCGACCGAGACCCCGCTCGACTGCCATCTGATGATCGCCGAACCGGACCGCTGGGCCCCGGCGTACGTCGAGGCGGGCGCGGGCTCCGTCACCTTCCACGTGGAGGCGGCCGCCGCACCCGTGCGGCTGGCCCGGGAGATCCGCGCCAAGGGCGCGCGGGCCTCGATGGCGCTCAGGCCGGCCACGCCCGTCGAGCCCTACGAGGACCTGCTCCCCGAGCTCGACATGCTGCTGATCATGACCGTGGAGCCGGGCTTCGGCGGTCAGGCGTTCCTCGACATCATGCTGCCCAAGATCCGCCGGGCCCGGAAGCTGATCGACAAGCACGGTCTGGATCTGTGGCTGCAGGTCGACGGGGGAGTCTCGGCCTCCACCATCGAGCGCTGCGCCGAGGCCGGGGCGGACGTCTTCGTGGCCGGCTCCGCCGTCTACGGAGCCGAGGACCCGGCCGAGGCGGTACGGCGTCTGCGCAAGCAGGCGGCGGCGGCCTGCGCGCACTGACCACTCCGTGGGCACCGTGCCCCGGTACCCCGGAGTACGTGCGAGGATGAGCGCGGAGCCGATCAGATGCGCAACTGGGGAGAGAACGTGACCACAGGCCGCACAGGGGTGCGCATGGGCCCCGGCGAGATGGTCCAGGCGGCGGCGATGGCACGCCGCTTCTACTTGGAGGGAAAGTCCAAGATCCAGATCGCCGAGGAGTTCGGCGTGAGCCGCTTCAAGGTGGCGCGGGTCCTGGAGACCGCCCTCGAACGTGACCTCGTGCGCATCGAGATCAGGGTCCCGGCGGAACTCGACGCCGAACGCTCCGACGCCCTTCGGGCCCGCTACGGGCTGCGGCACGCCGTCGTCGTCGAGTCGCCCGCCGACGAGACCGACGGCCCCGACCCGGAGAACCTGGGCGCGGTCGCCGCCCAGCTGCTCGGCGAACTGGTCAGCGAGGGCGACGTGCTCGGCCTCGCCTGGGGGCGCTCCATCATCACCATGGCCAACGCCCTGGACCGGCTGCCGCCGTGCACGGTCGTCCAGCTCACCGGCGTGTACGACGCCGGCACCGCCGACCGCGGCTCGGTCGAGGCGGTCCGCACCGCCGCGGCCGTCTCCGGTGGCGAGGCCCACCCCATGTACGCCCCCATGGTGCTGCCCGACCCGGCGACCGCGGCGGCGCTGCGTGCCCAGAGCGGTATCGCGGCGGCCATGAGCTACTTCGACAAGGTCACCGTGGCCGTGGTGTCGATCGGCTCCTGGGCGGCCGGCATCTCCACCGTCCACGACGCCCTGACCGAGGCCGAGCGCGAGCACTACGCCTCCCTCGGCGTCGCCGCGGAGATGTCCTCGCACCTCTTCGACGCCGAGGGCCTGCTGGTCGGCCGCGACCTGGGCGAACGCTGCATCACCATCGAGGCGGACCGGCTGCGCCGCATCCCCGAGGTGCTCGCCATCGCCGGCGGCCTGCGCAAGGCCGCCGCGGTCGACGCCGTGCTGCGGTCCGGTCTGGTGACCAGCATCGTGACGGACACCGCCGCCGCCGACTACCTGCTCGACTCCACCGCGCCCATGCCGCGCCCCGCCCTCGACCGCGCCGACCCCGAGGTGCTGCGCCGGGCCTAGGCTCCGGCCGCGCAACGCTTCGCCCTCCGCTCGCGTGCCCTGCGAAGCGGGGGGCGCGGGGTGTGGCAGCATCGCCGCATGCCGACCGGCCCCGTCCGCCGTGCCACCGCGATCGCCGTCGCCCTGCTGGGCTGCCTCGCGCTGCTGCTCACCGGCTGCTCCCGGCCCGCCGCCGAACCCGTGGCGGCGGTGCCCACGGTGTCCGCCGCGAGCCTTCCTCCCGAGGCCCGCGAGACACTCCGGCTGATCGACGCCGGGGGGCCCTTCCCGTACGCGAAGGACGGCACCGTCTTCCACAACTTCGAGGGCATCCTGCCGAAACGCCCGAGCGACTACTACCGCGAGTACACCGTGCCGACCCCGGGGGCACCGGACCGCGGCGCCCGGCGCATCGTCACCGGCGCCGGCGGGGAGGCCTACTACACCGACGACCACTACAAGACCTTCAGGGCGGTCCGCAGATGACGGCAACGACGGTGCTGGACCTGCAGGGGGTCACCACCAAGAGCGCGTTCATGGAGCGCTGCGCCGAGCAGCTGCGGCTGCCCGGCTGGTTCGGCCGCAACTGGGACGCCCTCTACGACTGCCTCACCGACCTGCCCGACCCCGAGCGGGGCGGACTGCGCCTGGTCGTCCGCGGCTGGCGCGACTTCGCGGCGGCCGAACCGGGGGAGTGGCGGACCGCGCGCCGGGTGCTCGCGGAGGCGGAGGCCTTCCACGACCCCGCCGTGCTCCCCCTGCGGGTCGTCCTGGAGGAACCTACGAACGACCCTTCGTGATCACCGGAGTTTTCTCCGTGTTCAATGCGGCTCCGCTCGTGCAAAAATGAAGTACGTGCGTTTCCTCAATGATGCAAAGCCTCCGTACGACCTGACGTACGACGACGTGTTCATGGTCCCCAGCCGCTCGGCGGTGGGATCCCGCCAGGCGGTCGACCTCTCCGCCCCCGACGGCACCGGCACCACCATCCCCCTCGTGGTGTCCAACATGACGGCCATCGCCGGACGCCGTATGGCCGAGACCGTCGCCCGGCGCGGAGGTCTCGTGGTCATCCCGCAGGACATCCCGATCGAGGTGGTCACCGAGGTGATCACCTGGGTGAAGCAGCGGCACCACGTGCTCGACACCCCGATCGTGCTCGGCCCCCACGCCACCGTCGCCGACGCGCTGGCGCTGCTCCCCAAGCGCGCGCACGGCGCCGCCGTCGTGGTCGAGGACGGCCGTCCGGTCGGCATCGTCACCGAGCACGACCTCACCGGCGTGGACCGCTTCACCCAGGTCTCCGTGGTGATGTCCAAGGACCTCGTCCTGCTGCCCGCGGACATCGACCCGCGCGAGGCCTTCAACCGCCTGGAGGACGCCAACCGCAAGCTGGCCCCCGCTGTGGACGCCGACGGCAGGCTGGCCGGCATCCTCACGCGCAAGGCGGCGCTGCGCGCCACCCTGTACACCCCGGCCACCGACGCCGGGGGAAGGCTGCGCATCGCCGCGGCCGTGGGCATCAACGGCGACGTCGCTGGCAAGGCCAAGCAGCTGCTCGACGCCGGTGTGGACACCCTCGTCGTCGACACCGCCCACGGCCACCAGGAGAGCATGATCCAGGCCGTGAGGGCCGTCCGCGCGCTGGACCCGCAGGTGCCGGTCGTGGCCGGCAACGTCGTCTCCGCCGAGGGCGTCCGCGACCTGATCGAGGCCGGCGCCGACATCGTCAAGGTCGGCGTGGGCCCGGGCGCGATGTGCACCACCCGCATGATGACCGGCGTGGGCCGCCCCCAGTTCTCCGCCGTCATGGAGTGCGCCGCCGAGGCCGCCCGGCACGGCAAGCACGTCTGGGCCGACGGTGGCGTCCGGCACCCTCGCGACGTCGCCATGGCGCTCGCCGCCGGTGCGTCCAACGTCATGATCGGCTCCTGGTTCGCGGGCACCTACGAGTCGCCCGGAGACCTGCAGCAGACCGCCGACGGCCGGCCGTACAAGGAGAGCTTCGGCATGGCCTCCGCCCGCGCCGTGGCCAATCGCACCAGCGAGGAGTCCGCCTACGACCGCGCCCGCAAGGGGCTGTTCGAGGAGGGCATCTCCACCTCGCGGATGTTCCTCGACCCGGCCCGCCCGGGTGTCGAGGACCTGATCGACTCGATCATCGCGGGCGTCCGCAGCTCCTGCACCTACGCCGGTGCCGCCAACCTCTCCGAGTTCGCCGACAAGGCCGTCGTCGGCATCCAGAGCGCGGCCGGCTACGCCGAGGGCAAGCCGCTGCACGCCAGCTGGCAGTAGCCGCCACCTCCGGCGGGCGCCCCGTTCACACAGGCGGACGGGGCGCCCGCGCGGCCAGGGCGAAGCCGGTGCCCCGCTGCGACGCGATCACCCCGGAGCGCTGCGCCGGGCGGAGGGCGATCGGCCTCGTAGGCTGGTGCGCGAACGGCAAGCGCCGTTTCCGGCTCGCCCGCGAAGAGAAGTGACCCACCCCCAGTGCGACTGAACGAACTCGACGAACGCATCGTCCACGCCCTCGCCGAGGACGCCCGCCGCTCCTTCGCCGACATCGGCGGCCTCGTCGGGCTCTCCGCCCCGGCCGTCAAACGCCGGGTCGACCGGCTGCGGGCGGAGGGCGCCATCACCGGCTTCACCGTCCGCGTCGAGCCCTCCGCGCTGGGCTGGGAGACCGAGGCGTTCGTCGAGCTCTACTGCCGGCACAACACCTCGCCCGAGGACATCCGGCGCGGCCTGTCGCGCTACCCGGAGGTCGCGTCCGCCTCGACCGTCACCGGCGAGGCGGACGCCGTCGTCCAGATCTACGCCGCCGACGTGCGCCACTTCGAGCGCGTCCTGGAGCGGATCGCCGGAGAGCCCTTCGTCGAGCGCACCAAGTCCGTCCTGGTCCTGTCGCCGCTGCTGCGGCGCTACTCGGGAGCGCCCGACCGGCCGGAGGGGTGACCGAGGCCGTCCGACGGCCCCCGCGCAACGAATCGCCGCCGCCGGGCCCCGGCGCGCAACGAATCGGCGGTCGGTACGCAACGGACGCGTCTTGTCGCCGCGAGGCCCGGAATCGTACCGTCGAGGCAGACCCGGAACACGCTTCCCACCAGGCGAAAGAGGCTCCATGGCGCCGCTGCGCACCGCGCTGTACCAAGGCCCGAGCGGCGTCCCCTCCTCCGTCGACGACAGCCTGGCCGCGCTGGACGCCGCCGCGCGCCGGGCCTCCGCCGCGGGAGCGCGGCTGCTCGTGACGTCCGAGATGTACCTGACCGGCTACGCCCTCGGTGACGCGGTCCCGGACCTCGCCGAGGCGGCCGACGGGCCCGCCGCCGCCCGGGTCGCCCGCATCGCCGCCGAGCACGGCCTCGGCATCGTCTACGGCTACCCCGAGCGCGACGGCTGCGGCGTGTTCAACTCCGCCCAGCTGATCGGCCCGGACGGCGAGCGCCTCGCCAACTACCGCAAGACCCACCTCTTCGGCGACTTCGAGCGCACCTGGTTCACCCCCGGCGACGACGCCGTCGTCCAGGCCGAACTCGACGGCGTCCGGATCGGCCTCCTCATCTGCTACGACGTCGAGTTCCCGGAGACCGTGCGGGCCCACGCCCTCGCCGGCACCCAGCTGCTCGCCGTTCCCACCGCGCTCATGCGGCCGTACGAGTTCGTCCCGCGGACGCTCGTACCGGCCCGCGCGTACGAGAGCCAGCTGCACCTCGCCTACGCCAACCGCTGCGGGGCCGAGGGCGACTTCGACTTCGCGGGGCAGAGCTGCCTCGCCGGACCCGACGGCGCCGTGCGCGCCCGGGCCGGAGCCACCGAGGAGCTGGTCGTCGCCGACGCCGACCCGGAGCTTCTGCGCGCGGTCCGCGAGGAGACCCCCTACCTCGAGGACCGACGCCCCGAGCTGTACCGCTCGCTGGGCTGAGCCCGCCCCCACGCCACCGCCCGCTTCACCGCTTCACAGCCAGGAGAACCACGCCATGACGTCCACGGTGCCCACCGCGGTCCACGACGAGCAGCACCCCGAGGTGCGGTCGGCGCCGCCGATCACCATGTTCGGCCCGGACTTCCCGTTCGCGTACGACGACTTCCTGGCGAGCCCCGCGGGCCTCGGCTCCATACCGGCGACCGAGCACGGCGCCGAGGTCGCGGTCATCGGCGGCGGCCTGTCCGGCATCGTCGCCGCGTACGAGCTGATGAAGATGGGCCTGAAGCCCGTCGTCTACGAGGCCGACCGGATCGGCGGCCGGCTGCGTACCGTCGGCTTCGAGGGCTGCGACGAGAACCTGACCGCCGAGATGGGCGCGATGCGCTTCCCGCCGTCCTCCACCGCACTGCAGCACTACATCGACCTGGCGGGCCTGGAGACCAGGCCCTTCCCCAACCCGCTCGCCCCCGAGACCCCGTCGACCGTCGTCGACCTCAAGGGCGAGTCCCACTACGCGCGGACCATCGACGACCTGCCCCAGGTCTACCGCGACGTCGCGCACGCCTGGAACTCCTGTCTGGAGGAGGGCGCGGACTTCTCCGAGATGAACCGGGCCATGCGCGAGCGCGACGTCCCGCGCATCCGCGAGATCTGGTCGAAGCTCGTCGAGAAGCTCGACAACCAGACCTTCTACGGCTTCCTCTGCGACTCCGAGGCGTTCAGGTCCTTCCGGCACCGCGAGATCTTCGGCCAGGTGGGCTTCGGCACCGGCGGCTGGGACACCGACTTCCCCAACTCCATCCTGGAGATCCTGCGCGTCGTCTACACCGAGGCCGACGACCACCACCGCGGCATCGTCGGCGGCAGCCAGCAACTGCCGCTGAGGCTGTGGGAGCGCGAGCCGGGCAAGATCGTCCACTGGCCGCACGGCACCTCGCTGAGGTCCCTGCACGACGGCGACCCCCGCCCGGCCGTGACCCGGCTGCACCGCACCGCGGGCAACCGGATCACCGTCACCGACGCCGCCGGCGACATCCGCACCTACCGCGCCGCGATCTTCACCGCGCAGAGCTGGATGCTGCTCAGCAAGATCGACTGCGACGACTCGCTCTTCCCGATCGACCACTGGACGGCGATCGAGCGCACCCACTACATGGAGTCCAGCAAGCTCTTCGTCCCGGTCGACCGGCCGTTCTGGCTGGACAAGGACGAGGAGACGGGCCGTGACGTGATGAGCATGACGCTCACCGACCGCATGACCCGCGGCACCTACCTGCTGGACAACGGGCCCGACGAGCCGGCCGTGATCTGCCTGTCGTACACGTGGTGCGACGACAGCCTCAAGTGGCTGCCGCTGAGCGCCGCCGAGCGTATGGAGGTCATGCTCAAGTCGCTCGGCGAGATCTACCCGAAGGTCGACATCCGGCGGCACATCATCGGCAACCCGGTGACGGTGTCCTGGGAGAACGAGCCCTACTTCATGGGCGCCTTCAAGGCGAACCTGCCCGGCCACTACCGCTACCAGCGGCGCCTGTTCACCCACTTCATGCAGGACACCCTGCCCGAGGACAAGCGCGGCATCTACCTGGCCGGCGACGACATCTCCTGGACGGCGGGCTGGGCCGAGGGCGCCGTCCAGACCGCGCTCAACGCCGTGTGGGGCGTCATGCACCAGTTCGGCGGAACCACGGACCCGACCAACCCGGGCCCGGGCGACCGCTACGACGAGATCGCTCCGGTCATGCTCGACGAGGACTGACGCGCCGGACCTCAGCGGCCCAGCGGGGTCAGCAGGAAGCGCCCGACCAGCCCGACGCCCGCGTCGAGCTTCTCGGCGAACTCCTCGTACACCTCAGGCAGTCCGCGCAGGGACCACAGCACGCGGGACGCGGCCCACGCCGCGTCCCGTGCGCGTTCCAGGCTCCAGGAACCGGCGAGATGCGTCAGCGGATCGGCGAGGTCCAGCAGGTCGGGGCCGGGCATCAGCTCCTCCCTGACGTGTTCCTCCACCGACGTCAGCAGCTCCCCCACACGGTCGAAGTCCCGCTCCAGGGAAGGTGGTTCGCACCCCAGCGCCGCGCAGGTGTCCACCACCGCGAGCGCCAGGTCGTGACCCACGTGCGCGTTGATCCCGGCCAGCGCGAACTGCACGGGGCGGATGCCGCGATGGCCGCGCAACTGCAGCAGCGGCCGCCAGCAGGATGGGACGGTACGGCGGTCGGCCGCCGCGTCGACCGCCCGCAGGTAACGGGCGGCGAAGCGGGCGGCCAGCACCGCGGCGGCGGCGGGATCACCGAAGCCGCCCGCCGCCAGGCGGCCGTCCAGCTCCTCCGTCACGGACAGGTAGACGCGGTTGAACACCGCCACCCCGTCCCGCGGCGGGAGCGTCGTCCCGAGCGCGCGCATGCGCGCCACCACCTGGCCCACCCCCACCGGGGCCGGCCGCCGTGCCGTCGTCATGCGCACAGCGTCCCAGCAGGCCGGGCGGGGTGCGCGGCACGGCGGCCGTGCCGTCCCCGGATCGGGTGAGTCGGAGCGCGCCCGCGTCGCGGGCCGTCCACACCGACGGATACTGCGGGCGGAACCCCAGCTCACCCCGTCCCACGGATCGGCCACGACGCGCTCCGCCATTCCGCCGGGGACCGCGGCCCCGTTCAGCCGGTGCGGCTCCACCGCCGACACCGGGGCGTCGTCGGCGATGGTGCAGACCCGGCCCCCCCCCCGCGACGCCCGGTGCCCGCAGCGGCCGCAGCAGGCCCCGGGCCACCCCCAGCAGGGCGTCCAGGGTCGCCCCGGACTGCTTCACCCCCACTGGCCGTCGGTCAGGATCCCGCGGTGCGGGGTCCCCCTGATCCGTACCGATTCCGACCGCGGCACCCACGAGATCGTCGCCTGACTCGCCCCGCCGGGACGGTGGATGTCGTACTCGGTCGGCATGACCGTCGCCGACCACCATCCACCAGGCGGCTCTCAAGGCGCCCCCTCGGCCCGGACACCGGCCGTCGAACCGGGCGACGGGGTCGACGAGGTGCTGGTGACGCACGAGCACCCCGACCACCTCGACATCGCCAAGCTCGTGGCGGCGAGTCAGCGCAACTCCGCATTCCGGGTGTACCTGCCGCCGGCAGCGATCGAGTCGGTCCCCGAGCTGGGCGGCACGGCGGTCGCCGTCGAAGCGGGGCAGCGGTTCACGGCGGCCGGGTTCGCCGTCGACGTCGTGGGCGGGGCACACGCCGAGATCTACGACGGCCTGCCCGGCTGCGCCAACGTCGGGTTCGTCGTCGACGGCACGGTCTACCACCGGGGCGACTCGCTGTTCGTCCCGCCGTCGCCGGTGGAGACGCTGTTCGTGCCGGCTGCCGCACCCTGGCTCAAGCTCTCCGAGGCGCTGGACTTCGTGCGGGCGGTGCCGCCCGAAGCGCGCGTTCCCGATCCACGACGCCGCGCTCAACGAGATCGGCCAGGAGTACTTCGACGGCTGGTTGGACCTCAAGGGCGGCACCGAGTACGCGCGCATCCCGGTCGGGGAGTCCGTGGCAATCCGCTGAGCGGATTCCATATGCCTGATGGCGCGGACCAAGCGGCCTTGGCCGTGAGCTACGTATCGGGCACGGCGTCGAAGCGGCCCGCCACCGTTGGAGGGCTCTTCAGCCGGACCGCCCCGCCATGCGCATGAATACGCGGTACGGAATCCCCACCCCGCAGCCTCCGCTCCGGCCCACCCGCGAAACCGGGCGCACCCACACGAACCGTCCCCGGGGCACCGGTCGGGCGGGGAGATACCCCAACCACAACGGACCCTCACACCAACAGGCGGCCTCACCGAAATCGCTACGGCGTCCACTCGTCGCGGGTCAGGGCGTACTCGACCTCCCCGTGCTCCGCCCCCGGCAACGCCTCGTCCCACTCCTCGTGGAAGACCCGGACGAACGACAGCCCCGCCTTCTCCATCACCCGCCGCGACCGGGTGTTGACGAACATCGTCTCCGCGTACACGCGCCGCGCGCCCAGGTCGGTGAAGGCCTTGCGGACCAGGGCGCGAGAGCCCTCCGTGGCGTAGCCGCGGCCCCAAGCGGCGCGCCGCAGGCGGTACCCGAGTTCGAGGTCGTCGGCGGGGCCGCCGGCACGGGGGGTGAGGGCGAACCAGCCGACGAAGTGCCCGGTGGAGCGTTCCTCCGCGGCCCAGACCTGGGAGCGCGCGAAGCGCGGCAGCACCTCGTGCCGGATGACGTCCGAGGGCGTGGGGCGGCCGTTGCCGAGGTAGCGCATGACCTCGGGGTCGCTGTCGAGCGCGACGAGCAGCTCGGCGTCCGCGTCCGTGTCGGTGAAGTGCCGCAGCCGCAGCCGCCCGGTCTCCAGGAAGATCCGCAAGTCCATGGGCGGCACGCTAGGCCTGCGTGGTCGTCGCCGCCACGGGTTCGGGGCCGTGCTCCACGGAGACCGTGCCCGCGCTGCGGAGCACGCCCGCGCCCACGGCGAGCCCCGCGGCCAGCACGGTGACGAGGCCGAAGGAGATCTGCAGGGAGCTGGCCTGCGCTATGGAGCCGATGGCGGCGGGTGCCACCAGCCCGGAGGTGTAGGTGACCGTGGCGACGCCCGCGATGGCCTGGCTCGGGTTGGGCCCGCTGCGCCCGGCCGCCGCGAAGCACAGCGGGACGACGACGGCGATGCCCACGCCGATGAGGGCGAAGCCCGCGATGGCGGTGGTCTGGTTGGCCGCCGTGGCGACGAGGACGCCGCCCACCGTGGCGAGCAGGCCGCCGGCGCGTACGGTGCGGACGGGGCCGAAGCGGCGGACGACGATGTCGCCGACGAGGCGGGACACGGCCATGGTGCAGGCGAAGGCGGTGTAGGAGGCCGCGGCGACCCCGGGGGAGGCGCCGGCGACGTCGCGGAGGTAGACCGCGCTCCAGTCCATGGAGGCACCCTCGGCGAAGACGGCGCAGAAGCCGATGGCGCCGATGACCAGAGCGGCGCGCGGCGGCAGGGCGAAGCGCGCCGGGGCCTCCTCGGACGCGGAGGGCCGCAGGTCGAGCACACCGCCGCAGGCCACCAGTCCCAGCACGACGAGCAGCACGGCACCGGTGGTGAGGTGGATGCGCGCGTCGAGTTCGGCATGGGCCGCGAGCACGCCGAAGAGGGAGCCGAGCAGCGTGCCGGCGCTCCACATGCCGTGCAGCCCGGACATGATCGACCGGCCGAGGCGTTCCTCCACCTCGACGCCCTGGGCGTTCATGACGACGTCGGCCATGCCGGCCGAGGCCCCGAAGACGAACATCGCCCCGCACAGCCAGCCCAGCCCGGGTGCGAGGGCGGGCAGCGCGAGCGAGGCGCACCACAGGCCCAGCAGGAGGCGCAACGCGTTGCGCATGCCCATCCGGTGGGCGATGCGGGCGGCGAGTGGCATGGCGACGGAGGCGCCGAGGGCCGCGAAGACCAGGGCGAAACCGAGCTGTCCGGCGCTCAGCCCGGCGTGCTCCTGGATCCAGGGCACCCGGGTGGCGAAGCTGCCGGTCACCGCGCCGTGCACGGCGAACACGGCGGCGACGGCGAGATGGGCGCGCCGCGGTCGTGGCTCGGTCTTCCCCGTCGGGGTCGTCGGCATCGTCGGCATGTTCCCTCCCAGTCTGGTCCCGCCCCGGCTCTGGGCATAAATTATCAGGCAGGCTTCCTGAAAGATAGACTGCCCCCGGCCAACGGGCCACGGCCGGTACCGCCCGCCCTCGCTCCCGTGCGGCGGCTTCTGGAAGGATCCGTCCATGACCGCCATCAGCTCCCATGCCGGGCGCACCGCGTCACCCCGTACGGCCCGGGCGATCAACGACCGGCTGGCACTGGAACTGCTGCAGCGCGAGGGACCGTTGACGGCGGCCCAGCTCAAGTCCCTCACGGGGCTGTCCCGTCCGAGCGTCGCCGACCTCGTCGAGCGGCTGCAGGAGTCCGGCCTGATCGCGGTCGTGGGCGAGACGGGAGCCGACCGGCGCGGCCCCAACGCGCGGGTGTACGGGATCGTCGCCGACCGGGCGCACCTGGCCGCCTTCGACGTCCGCACCCACAGTGTGGCCATCGAGGTGGCCGACCTGCTCGGGAACGCCGTCGGCAGCGCCGTCCTGCCGGTCGACCCGTTCGGCGATCCTCAGCGTACGGTGCGGCGCTCGGTGGCCCTGCTGGAGCGGACGGCACGCACCGCGGGCGCCGGCGCGCTGCACACGATCGCGGTGGGCGCGCCCGGCCTGGTCGACCCGGCCACCGGCGAACTGCGGGCCACGGGGCAGCTCCCGGCCTGGCACTCGGCGCTGGTCGCCGAGTTGCGCAGACGGCTCTCCCTGCCGGTGCTGCTGGAGAACGAGGTCAACCTCGCGGCCGTCGCCGAGCGCCGGCTGGGTTCGGTGCGCGACCGCGAGGACTTCGTCCTGCTGTGGCTGGGCCACGGGGTGGGCGCCGCGGTGGTGCTGGGCGGGGTCCTGCGGCGGGGGGCCTCGGGCGGCACGGGGGAGATCGGCTTCCTGCCCGTGCCGGGGACCTTCCAACTGCCGAAGGCGAGCGGGTGCGAGGGCGGTTTCCACTCGCTGGCGGGCAGCGCGGCGGTGTGCGCGCTGGCGCGCTCGCACGGGATGCCGGTGTCCGGCGAGGACGACGCCGCGGCGGCGGAGGGGGTGGTGACCGCCGCCAGGGCGGGCGGCAAGCAGGGTGAACTCTTCCTCGACGCGCTGGCGGACCGGGTGGTGATCGGAGTCGCGGCCGTCACCGCCGTGCTCGACCCCGGCTGCGTGGTGCTGGGCGGCGAGGTGGGCCGGGCGGGCGGCACGGAGCTGGCGGCGAGGGTCGGGGAACGGCTCGGGCGGATGTCCCCGCTGCCGACCGAGGTGCGGGCGGGAACCGTCGCGGGCAGCGCGGTGCTGCGCGGCGCGGTGCTCCTGGCGATGGACGCCGCGCAGGACGCACTGTTCACCCCCGAGGTGTGACCCGCGGCGCGCGCGGGCAACCGCCCTTACGCCGCCGGACGTTCGAGGGCGCCGACACGCGCTCCGGGCCACCCGGGTGACGCCGCGTCGCGCACGGAGTCCGCGAAGGCGTCAACGGCGGCCGGTGCGGGCGGTGTTGGCCGCAATCTAGTGCGACATGCCGGGGGATCCACAGGGGCTGACCGATCCCGTGTGAGGCAATCCACACCAATCCCTTGCGCCCGCAAGGAACCTTCATGGCAGACTGGTGGAGCAGTACCAGTGACGTTCAGCGCACTCCGGGGTCGGTGAAAATCCGAACCGGCGGTTACAGTCCGCGACCCGTCCGCATCCAGCGGCCGGTTGACCAGGTGAAATTCCTGGACCGACGGTTAAAGTCCGGATGGGAGGCAGTGCGCGGCGGACGGGCATCGGTACACCGCCGTCGGCGGCAGCGCGGGTGCGTGTCCCCCGGAAACGGGTGACGCGGACGGGCGCGGCCCCGCACCGGCCGTGGTGGTCCCGAGGCTCACGTCCGCTCTGTGTTCCGCACAGCCCCGGAGTCCGTGCCCGATGAGGCAGGAGGACCCGGTGGCAACACCCGGTGAAGCCGACGCGATGCGCCGGGCCATTGAGCTCGCCGCCCGCGGCATGGGCTCCACGAGCCCCAACCCCGTCGTGGGCGCCGTGATCCTCGACGCACACGGCGAGATCGCCGGCGAGGGCTGGCATCAGCAGGCCGGCGGCCCCCACGCGGAGGTCCACGCCCTGCGCGCGGCCGGCGACGCGGCCCGCGGCGGCACCGCCGTCGTCACTCTCGAACCCTGCAACCACACCGGTCGCACCGGCCCCTGCGCCCAGGCCCTCATCGCGGCCGGCGTCTCCCGCGTCGTCTACGCCGTCGCGGACCCCACCCCCGCGGCGACCGGAGGCGGCGCCACGCTGGCGGCCGCGGGGATCGACGTGGAGAGCGGTCTGCTGGAGGCCGAGGCCGCCCGCGGCAACGAGGTCTGGCTCACCGCCTCCCGCGAGCAGCGGCCCTTCGTGGTGTGGAAGTACGCGAGCACCCTCGACGGCCGCATCGCCGCCGCCGACGGCACCAGCCGCTGGATCAGCTCCGCCGCGTCCCGGGCCGACGTGCACCGGCTGCGCGCCGAGTCCGACGCCGTCGTCGTCGGTTCCGGCACCCTGCGCGCCGACGACCCCCATCTCGCCGTGCGGGGCGTGGCGGGCACCTTCACGCAGCCCCTGCGGGTGGTCGTCGACACCAACGCCAAGATCACCCCCGGCGCCCGGGTGCTGGACGGCACCGCCCCGACCCTGGTCGCCGTCGCCGAGGACACCGACACCGCGCACCTGCCGGGCGTGGACGTGGCCCGCCTGCCCCGCACCGGCAGCGGTGTCGCGGTCCCCGGGCTGCTCGCCGAGCTGTACGGCCGCGGCGTCCGCTCCGTGCTGCTGGAGGGCGGCCCGACCCTGGCCGGCGCCTTCGTCGCCGCGGGGGCCGTCGACAAGGTCGTCGGCTACCTCGCACCTGCCCTCCTGGGGGCCGGGCCCGCGGCCCTGGGGGACGCGGGAATCACCACCGTCGGGCACGCGTTGCGGCTCGACGTCGCCGAGATCGAACGCATCGGCCCCGACCTGCGTATTACTGCCTACCCGAGCCGCACTGAGGAGAACTGACGTGTTCACCGGAATCGTCGAAGAGCTGGGCGACCTCGTCGCCGTCGAGGACCTGGGCGACGCCTCCCGCTTCCGTCTGCGCGGTCCGGTCGTCACCGAGGGCGCCAAACACGGCGACTCGATCGCGGTCAACGGGGTGTGCCTCACCGTCGTCGACACCGCGGACGGCGAGTTCACCGCCGACGTGATGGCCGAGACCCTCAAGCGCTCCAGCCTCGGAGCGCTGCAGCCCGGCAGCCGGGTCAACCTGGAGCGGCCCATGACGCTCGGCGGCCGCCTCGGCGGCCACCTCGTCCAGGGCCACGTGGACGGCACCGGCGCGGTCATCTCCCGCACCCCCGCCGAGCACTGGGAGATCGTGAAGGTCTCGCTCCCGGCGGAGCTGTCCCGCTACGTCGTCGAGAAGGGCTCGATCACCGTCGACGGCATCAGCCTCACCGTCGTCGAGGCCGGCCCCGACTTCTTCTCCGTCAGCCTGATCCCGACCACCCTCGCCCTCACCACGCTCGGCTTCAAGCAGCCCGGCGACCCGGTGAACCTGGAGGTCGACGTGATCGCCAAGTACGTCGAGCGGCTGTACGGGGAGCGGGCGGGCGCGCCGAAGGGGGCTCCGGCGGAATGAGCGCCCTCGACACCCTGAACAGTGTCGCCTTCTCCGCCTTCGGTGAGCACTTCAAGTGGACCGACGTCGTGGGCAACGGCCTCGGCCTCGCCGGGCTCGCGCTCGGCTGGCGCCGCTCGGTGTGGGCCTGGCCGGTCCAGCTGCTCTCCGGCGTGGTGCTCGTCGCCGCGTACTGGTCGGCGCAGCTCACCGGCGGCGTCGGCAAGCAGCTGCTGGTGATCGGCGTCGCGGTGTGGGGCTGGTTCCAGTGGCGGCGCGGCGTCCGCGACGGCGGCGAGATCCGGGTCCGCTTCGCCACCTGGCGCGAGCGGGGCGTGCTGGTCGCCGGTACGGCGGCCGGACTGTTCGCGGTCGTCGGCCTCTTCACCCTCTACCCGTCGCTGTCCTGGAACCCCTGGCCCGACGCCTACATCTTCGTGGGCACCGTCGCCGCGATGGTGGCCATGGCCAGGGGCTGGGTCGAGTTCTGGTTCGCCTGGCTCGCCGTCGACGCGGTCGGCGTCCCCCTCGCCTGGAACAGCGACCTGAAGTTCTCCGCGCTCGTGTACGTCATCTACTTCGTTCTCGTGATCGCCGGCATGTACGCCTGGTGGCAGCAGACCCGGGTCCCGCGGCACGGCGGGCCCGTCCTGGAAGGAGCGGCCGCATGACCACCGCACTGCACTCCCTCTACGTGGCGGAGGACGCCCCGATCGTCCTCGACCCCGTCGAGCGGGCGATCGCCGACATAGCGGCCGGCCGGCCCGTCGTCGTCGTGGACGACGAGAACCGCGAGAACGAGGGCGACCTCATCATCGCGGCGGAGAAGGCCACCCCGGAGATCGTCGCCTTCATGATGACCGAGTGCCGCGGTCTGATCTGCGTGCCCATGGAGGAGCCCGACCTGGACCGGCTCGACCTGCCGCAGATGGTGGACTCCAACACCGAGTCCATGCAGACCGCGTTCACCGTCTCGGTCGACGCGAGCGGTGCCCACGGGGTCACCACCGGCATCTCCGCCGCCGACCGGGCGACCACCATCCGGCTGCTGGCCTCCGGCGGTTCCACCGCCGGCGACTTCGTCCGGCCCGGCCACGTCTTCCCGCTGCGCGCCAAGTCCGGAGGCGTCCTGACCCGCAACGGGCACACCGAGGCGGGCGTCGACCTGGCCCGGCTCGCCGGGCTGCGCCCGGCCGCGGCCATCGTGGAGATCGCCAACGAGGACGGGACGATGGCCCGCCTCCCCGAGCTCGTCCACTTCGCCCGCAAGCACGGCCTGGCCATCATCTCCATCGAGGACCTGGTCGCCTACCGCCGCACCTCGGAGCCGACCGTGCGCCGGGAGGCCGAGACCCGGCTGCCCACCGCCTTCGGGGACTTCCGCGCCTACGGCTACCGCAGCACCGTCGACGGCATCGAGCACATCGCCCTCGCGGCCGGCGAGATCGGCGACGGCGAGGACGTCCTCGTCCGCGTCCACTCCGAGTGCCTCACCGGCGACGTCTTCCACTCGCTGCGCTGCGACTGCGGACCGCAGCTCCAGGCCTCACTCGAAAAGGTGGCGGCCGAGGGCCGGGGCGTCGTGGTCTACCTCCGCGGCCACGAGGGCCGGGGCATCGGCCTGATGTCCAAGCTGCGCGCGTACGAACTGCAGGAGCGCGGCCGTGACACGCTCGACGCCAACCTCGAACTCGGACTCCCCGCCGACGCCCGCGACTACGGGGCGGCCGCCCAGATGCTCGACGACCTCGGCGTGCGCTCCCTGCGCCTGATGACCAACAATCCCGAGAAGACCGACGCCCTCGAACGGCACGGCCTGAAGGTCGTCGAACGCGTCGCCATGCCGATCGCGGCCGGCGAGCACAACCTGCGGTACCTGCGCACCAAGCGGGACCGCATGGGCCACGACCTGCCCTGGCTGGACCCGGCCCCCACCGGCGCCTGCGGCAACCAGTAGCCCGCGGGCGGCACCACGAGAACCCGTACGACCAGCACGACCAGCACGACCAGCACCAGAACAAGAACGAGCAAGAACGAGCAAGGAGAAGACGGACGTGAGCGGTAAGGGCGCCCCCGAGCTGACCGTGAAGAACTGTGGTGACCTGCGCGTGGCCGTGATCGCGGCGCAGTGGCACGTGCAGGTGATGGACGGCCTGGTCGACGGCGCCCTGCGCGCCCTGAGCGACCTGGGCATCGACGAGCCGACCCTGCTGCGCGTGCCGGGCAGCTTCGAACTGCCGGTCGCCGCCAAGGTGCTGGCGAGCCGGGGCTACGACGCCGTCGTCGCCCTCGGCGTCGTCATCCGCGGCGGCACACCGCACTTCGAGTACGTCTGCCAGGGCGTGACCCAGGGCCTGACCCAGGTCTCGGTCGACACCGGCGTGCCGATCGGCTTCGGCGTGCTCACCTGTGACACCGAGGAACAGGCCCTGGACCGCGCCGGACTGCCCGGCTCGAACGAGGACAAGGGGCACGAGGCGGTCACCGCCGCGATCGCCACCGCGACCGTCCTGCGTTCAGTATCCGAGCCGTGGCGGTGAGGTAGGGGCGCTTCCGCGTAGGGTGGGGACCACCATGGCCAACAAGACATTCGAGGAGCTCTTCGCCGAGCTCCAGCGCAAGGCCGCCACCGGCGACCCCAGCACCTCCCGGACCGCCGAACTGGTGGGCAAGGGAGTGCACGCGATCGGCAAGAAGGTGGTCGAGGAGGCCGCCGAGGTGTGGATGGCAGCCGAGTACGAAGGCGCCGACCGCACCGCGGAGGAGATCTCCCAGTTGCTGTACCACCTGCAGGTGATGATGGTCGCCCGGGGCATCGCCCTCGACGACGTATACGCTCATCTCTGAGCGGATCATCACCGGCCGGCCCCACCCCGCGCGCCGCCCCACGCCCCCCTCCCACCCACATCCGAGATACGAAGGAACGTCTCCATGCTGCGCATCGCCGTCCCCAACAAGGGTTCACTGTCCGGACCTGCGTCGGCGATGCTGCATGAGGCCGGCTACCGCCAGCGCAAGGACTCCAAGGAACTCGTCCTCGTCGACGGCGAGAACGACGTCGAGTTCTTCTACCTGCGCCCGCGCGACATCGCCATCTACGTCGGCTCGGGCCGCCTCGACATCGGCATCACCGGCCGCGACCTGCTGCTGGACTCCGGTGCCAACGCCGAGGAGATCCTGCAGCTCGGTTTCGCCCGCTCCACCTTCCGCTACGCCACCACCCCCGGCGGCGTGACGGACGTGAAGGAGTTCGGCGGCAAGACGGTCGCCACCTCCTATCCGGAGATCGTCAGGAGGCACCTCGCCGACAACGCGGTGGACGCCTCCGTGGTCCGCCTCGACGGCGCCGTCGAGACCTCCATCCACCTCGGTGTGGCGGACGTCATCGCCGACGTCGTCGAGACGGGCACCTCGCTGCGCAACGCCGGCCTGGAGGTCATCGGGAAGCCGATCCTCGACTCCGAGGCCGTGGTCATCCGCCGGGCCGGCGCCGGCGGCGAGGACGCGGCGGCCGAGCCGAAGGTGCAGCAGTTCCTGCGCCGCCTCCAGGGCGTCCTGGTGGCCCGGCGCTACGTGATGATGGACTACGACATCCGTGTCGAGCACGTCGAACGGGCCATCGCCCTCACACCGGGCCTCGAGTCGCCGACCGTCTCCCCGCTGCACCACGAGGGCTGGGTCGCCGTCCGCGCCATGGTCCCCAGCCGCGAGGCCCAGCGGATCATGGACGAGCTGTACGAGCTCGGCGCACGGGCCATCCTCACCACCGGGATCCACGCGTGCCGCCTGTGACCCCGCCCACCCCGCCCACCGTGCCCGCGGAACTCCCCGGGCTGCCCGTCACCTTCCGGCCCACCCGCACCCGCGCGGTGCTGCTGGGCCTGGGTGCCGGGCTGCTCGCGGCCTTCGGCGCGATCGCCGTCCTGCTTCCCTCGGACGGCGCACGCCCCTGGCACACCTCGGACCGGATCTATCTCGTGCTCACCGGGCTGCTGGTCGCCGGGGTGCTCGCACTGCTCAGCCGCCCCAGGGTGGCCGCCGACCGCGACGGTGTGACCGTCGTCAACCTGACGACCCGCCGCCGCCTGGAATGGGCGCAGGTCCTCCGGGTGAACCTGCGCACCGGCGACCCGTGGGTGTACCTCGACCTGGCGGACGGCACCAGCCTGGCCGCCATGGGGATCCAGCCCGGGATCGGACGCGCCCGCGCGTTGCGCGACGCGCGCGCCCTGCGGGCCCTCGCGGAGGCGTACGGTACCGGCAAGCCGACGGCGCACCAGATCTGACGCCACGGCCCGCTTCTTCATTACTCTGGAACCTTCGCAACGACCCGAGGAGTGACACCCAATCCACGATGGACGGATCGTCCGGTAGTACCCGCGCCGCCTCTCCCACTCGACATACGGGAGCGGCGGCATGAGCGCCTCGTTGCTGCTGCTCGCGGCAGCCTTCCTCCTGATCCTCGCGAACGGCTTCTTCGTCGCCGCCGAATTCGGCCTGGTGACCGTCGAGCGGCCGGCCGCGGAACGTGCCGCCGCCGAGGGTGACCGCAGGGCCCGCAGCGTCGTGGAGGCGCTGCGCAAGCTGTCCTTCCAGCTGTCCGGCACCCAGCTCGGCATCACGATCACCT
This sequence comes from Streptomyces sp. BoleA5, assembly GCF_000373665.1. Lineage (NCBI taxonomy): Bacteria > Bacillati > Actinomycetota > Actinomycetes > Kitasatosporales > Streptomycetaceae > Streptomyces > Streptomyces sp. BoleA5. The sequence goes on along the minus strand of NZ_KB892156.1, from coordinate 11,945 downwards.
CGCTGGTGGTCGGCATGCTGGCCGAGCCGGCCCTCGCCGACCTGTTCTCCGGACCGCTCACCTCGGTGGGCGTACCCGAGGGCGCCGCGCCCGCCGTGGCCGTGGTGATCGGCATGATCCTCGCCTCGGCCGTCCAGATGGTCATCGGCGAGCTCGTCCCGAAGAACTGGGCGGTGTCCCGTCCGCTGGAGGTGGCCCGTTTCGTGGCCGGGCCGCAGCGGGCCTTCTCCGCCCTGTTCCGCCCGGTGATCGAGGCCCTCAACGCCGCCGCGAACCGCCTGGTGCGGGCGCTGGGCGTGGAGCCCGCCGAAGAGCTGGCCTCCGCGCGCACCCCCACCGAGCTGGTCTCGCTGGCCCGCCACTCCGCCCGTGCCGGGGCCCTCGAGCAGGACACCGCGGACCTCTTCGTCCGCACCATCTCCCTCGGCGACCTCACGGCGGAGAACGTGATGACCCCGCGGGTCCGGGTCAGCGCCCTGCAGGACACCGCCACCGCCGCGGACGTCCTCAACCTGACCCGGGCCACCGGGCTGTCCCGCTTCCCCGTCTACCGGGAGCGGCTGGACGACATCGTCGGCATGGCGAGCCTGAAGGACGCCCTCGCCGTCCCGGCCCACCTGCGCGACCGCACACCGGTGGGCCGGGTCACGGTCGCCCCGCTGCTCGTCCCCGAGACGCTGCCGGTGCAGCCGCTCCTCGAGCAGCTGCGCCGCGAGCAGCCGATCGCCGTCGTCGTCGACGAGTACGGCGGCACCGCGGGCGTCGTCACCCTGGAGGACATCGTCGAGGAGCTCGTCGGCGAGGTGCGCGACGAGCACGACAGCGCCGACCTGCCGGAGCTGGCGACCGCCCCCGCGGAGAACGGCAACCCCGTATGGGACGCCGACGGCGGCTGCCGGATCGACCTGCTGGAACGCATAGGGCTCGAGGCCCCCGAGGGCCCGTACGAGACGGTGGCCGGCCTCGTCGCCGACCTCCTCGAACGCATCCCCGAGCCGGGGGACACCGCGGTGCTGCCCGGCTGGGAGCTGCGGGTGCGCGAGGTCACGCACCACCGCGCGGAAAGGGTTCGCCTGGTACGCGTCGGGTTCGAGGAGCCCGAGGACGGGCAGGAGGGCGAGCGATGAGCTTCCTGCAACTGTTCTTCGCCGCTGTGCTGGTGCTCGGCAACGGCTTCTTCGTCGGCGCCGAGTTCGCCCTGGTCTCCGTACGGCGCAGCCAGATCGAGCCGCTCGCCGGCACGCAGCGGCGGGCCCGTACGGTTCTGCAGGGGCTGGAGAACCTGCCGCAGATGATGGCGGCGGCGCAGTTCGGCATCACGGTCTGCTCCCTGACGCTGGGCGCGGTCGCCGAGCCGACCGTCGCCCACCTCCTGGAGCCGGTCTTCGAGGCGATCCACCTGCCCGAGGGGCTGATCCATCCGCTCGGCTACGTCATCGCTCTCGCCATCGTGGTCTTCCTGCACCTCGTCATCGGCGAGATGGTCCCCAAGAACCTGGCGATGGCCGCGCCCGAGAAGACCGCGCTGTGGCTCAGCCCCGGCCTGGTCGGCTTCGCACGTCTGTTCCGGCCGGTCATCGCGGTGCTCGGCTGGTGCGCCAAGATCGTGCTGCGGCTGTTCCGGGTGGAACCCAAGGACGAGATCGACGCGGTCTTCACCAGCGAGGAGCTGACGGTGCTCGTCGAGGACGCCCGGCAGGCCGGACTCCTCGACGACGACGCCCAGGAGCGCCTGGAGGACGCGCTGGAGCTGGGCACCCGCCCGGTCACGGACGTGCTGCTGCCGCCGGAGGAGCTGGTGACGGTCGACGCCTCCGTCACTCCCGCCGAGGTCGAGGAGCTGACCGTGCGCACCGGCTACTCGCGCTTCCCGGTGGCCGGACCGGAGGGCGCCTACCTCGGCTACCTCCACGTGAAGGACGTCCTCGACCTGGAGGACACCGGCCGGCCCGTCCCGGCGCGGCTGTGGCGGCCGATGGCCACCCTCCGCGCGGAGCTGCCGCTGGACGACGCGCTCACCCAGATGCGGCGAGCCGCGTCGCACCTGGCGGCGGTCGCGGACTCCGGCGGTCGCGTGCTGGGGCTGGTCGCGCTGGAGGACGTGCTGGAGATGCTGGTCGGCGAGGTCCGCGACCCGGCGCACCGGGAGGCCCCGGAGCCCGCGGAGAGCGGCGCCGCCCCGGCCGCCGAGGAGCCCGGCGAAGTCGCCCGGTCCCCGCGCGTGATGGCGGGCTGACGGGGGAACCCACGCGGGAGGGGCCCGGGCGCACGCGCCCGGGCCCCTCCCGCGTCGTTCACTCCATGGGCTCGGGCGGCGGCAGCCCGGGGCCGCGGCCCGAGAGTACCTCGCCGTAGGCCTGCATGAGGTCGGGCAGGCGCAGCGTGGACAGGTCGTCCCGGGACAGCTGTCCCGCGTAGCCGGACAGCCGCAGGTCGCGGTACGCGCAGCTCTTCTCGTACAGGGTCCGCAGGAAGCGGCCGTTGCCCAGCTCGTCGATCCAGCCCTGATCGACGACATGGCCGCTGATGGCGAGCAACTCCTCCAGGGCCTCGTCGTCCCAGCGGTCGCCGTTGTCGGCGGCGAGGACCTCGCCGATGCTGGTCAGCTCGTGCGGACGGTAGCTGGGGAAGTCGACCCGGGTGGTGAAGCGCGAACCGAGGCCGGGGTTGGCCGCCAGCAGGCGGTCCATGCCCTCGGGGTATCCGGCGAGGATGACGACCAGGCGGTCGCGGTTGTCCTCCGCGCGCTTGAGCAGGACCTGCAGCGCCTCGTCGCCGTAGGCGTCGCCCTTGCTGTACCCGGAGTTGGACAGCGCGTACGCCTCGTCGACGAAGAGCACCCCGCCGAGCGCGGAGTCGATCAGCTCGTTGGCCTTGACGGCCGTCTGCCCCAGGAACTCGCCCACGAGGTCGGCGCGCTGCGCCTCGACCAGATGGTCGCCGCCCAGCAGGCCGAGAGCGTAGAAGACCCGGCCGAGGATGCGTGCCACGGTGGTCTTGCCGGTGCCGGAGGGCCCGGAGAAGACGAAGTGCCGCTTGGGCGGCTGCACCGGCAGACCCTGCCCCGACCGCAGCCGCGCCATCCGCAACTGGGCCGACAGTGCCCGCACTTGGCGCTTGACGGGATCCAGGCCGACCATCCGGTCGAGTTCGGCCAGCGCCTGGGAGAGCAGCACCGGGTCCGGGGCCGTGACGGGGACCTGCGGCACGACGGGGGAGACCGGCAGGATCGCCTTCTCCCGGATGTCGTCGTCGATCGGGCCCACCGCGCCCAGCGGATCGTCCAGGACCGAGCCCGACCCCAGGCCGCCCGGCATGGCCGCGGCCCCGGCCCGGGCGTCGAGCGGATCGGGCTCGGGCGGCAGAGCCTCGGGCCCGGTCTGGCCGTAGCCCTGCAGGGTGACCGGGGCCAGGTCGGCCGTACCGTCGGTGAGGCCGTCGGACTCGTCGATCGCGGCGAGCCGCGCGGCGGTGTCCATGAACGCCGGGTCGACGCGCTGCACCGCCTGGTACAGGGGGAGCGCGGCGGCGGTGCGGCCGGTGCCCTCGTACGCGCGGGCCAGCCAGTAGCGGAGTTCCTTGCGCTGCGGCTGCTCGCTGCGGCAGCGCATCAGCGCCGTCGTCAGCAACGGTTCGGCCTGCCCGTAGAGCTCCAGCCGGACCCTGGCCATCCCCCCGAAAAGGCCGGCCTCGATGCCCAGCACCTGGTCGCCGAGGAGCGGTTCGGTGTGGCGCACCAACTGGTCCCAGTCCTTGACCAGATAGGCCCGGCAGGCGTGCAGGAAGCGGACGTGCGGATCGGTGTCGATCGGCGGGCACTCGGCCAGGGCCCGGTCCAGCTCCGCGATGTGGCGGCCGTCGAGCCAGTGGGAGGCGTGCGCGAGCAGCAGGTCGCGGCGGGTCTCCAGCACCGGCTGCACCCACCAGCCCAGCCAGTACCAGGAGTTCATCGACCGGCGGTAGGCGCTGCGCTGCTCGCCGAAGCGGTCGCGGTGCCGGTACATCTGCAGCAGCGCGGTGGAGGTGTCCGCGCGCAGCGCGTGCAGCCCGAGCCAGGCGTCCGCCATGCCGGGGTCGAGGCGGACCGCGGCGCGGAACTCCTCCTCGGCCTGGGTGTAGGCGCCCATGGTGTAGGCCTCGACGGCCCGTACCCAGGCGAGATCGGCGGGGGCGCCCGAATGCTCTGTGCCGAAGTCCATCAGGTCCCCACCAGCCGTTCCCCCCGGTGCCGCCCGCCTAACGCCGCTCCAACCAGGTTACGCGAAGCGGTAGTTGGTGCCAGGTGGACGCCACCTTCCCGGGGCGGCGCACCCGTTGGCATGGTACCCGCGCAGGCCCTGCGGGCCGTAGAGCGACGCGGGCGGTGACGTTGGGTGAGCAAATGGCTGCCGTACGGGGCCGGATCACCCGCGGAGGGCAGAACGAAGCCCCCGGTCACGGGGGAACAACCGGGGGCTTCGCGTCTGAGGCGCGATCGATGATGGCCGCGCATTCAGAACGTAAGTCCTGTACGGCTCCCGGGTCAAGCGGCCTTGAGGCACCGCTGCGGCGGCCTCCCGGCGGCCCCGGCGCACCGGCTGCGGGCCGTCACGGTCAGTGACGGAGGGTGTCCGCGAGCGGCGTGCCCGCGGGCTGCTCCCGTAGTTCGTAGCCCTCCGGACGCTGGTGGACCAGCAGATCCGCGAACGGCCTGGAGGGGTCGGCGGCGAAGTGCGCGTCCTGGGCGCGCATCCAGCCGGCCCAGAACCCGGCAAGCGCGGGGCCGTCCCGCCGCTCGCCGCGCTCGCGTGCCGTCTCCCGCGCCACCTCCAGCCAGAGCAGGCCGGCCAGCCAGGGGCGCACCTCGCGGCGGCCGGCCCCCACGCCCTCCAGCAGGACCACGGGGGCCGGCGGCACCTCCAGCGTCATGGCGAACCGCCGCGCCACCCAGTCGTACTTCTCGGGCCGGGCGGTGTCACCGCGGCGCAGCGGCTCCAGCACCTGCTCGCGCAGCCGCCCGGTCCACTCGAACAGCTCCTCGTGCGTGGCCAGATCGTCGAGGTGGACGACGGGAGCGCCGTCCAGCGCGGACGCCAGCGCGGCGGCGAAGGTCGTCTTGCCGGATCCGGCGTGGCCGTCCACGGCGACGAGCCGCACGGGCCCGCAGGACGGCGCAAGGGCGCGCAGCCGGGCGGCGAGCGCCCGAAGCGCCCCGGGAGTGGCGTGGTGGTCCATCGGGGCCAGCCTACGACCTGCGCCGACGCAAGCGACTGCGGAGGGTGCCAGGGGCGTCTACGGTAAGAGTCGTGACCGACTCCGCAGCATCCCTGTACCCCCCGGAGCGACTCGAACTCGCCCGCAAGGCCGCCGCCGACGCGGGACTCGACGCGCTGCTCGTCTCTCCGGGCCCCGACCTGCGCTACCTCACCGGCTACCACGCCCATCTCACCGAGCGCCTGGTGTGCCTGGCCCTTCCGGTGCTCGGCGACCCCTTTCTCGTCGTGCCCCACCTGGAGAAGCCCGGCGCCGAGACCTCCCCGCTCGGCGCGCTCGGCGTCGACGTCGTCGGCTGGGGCGAGACCGAGGACCCGTACGCCCTCGTCGCCGGGCGGCTGCCGCGGGGGACGGTACGGGTGGCCGTCGACAACCACATGTGGGCCGAGAAGGTGCTCGCCTTCCGCGCGGCCCTCCCCGGTACCGAGCAGAGCCTGGCCGGCGACGTGCTGCGCGAACTGCGGATGCGCAAGTCGGCCGCGGAGACCGAGGCGCTGCGCCGGGCCGCCGGCGCCATCGACCGGGTGCACCGCCGCATGGGGGAGTGGCTCAGGGCCGGGCGTACCGAGCGCGAGGTCGCCCGCGACGTCGCCGACGCCGTCATCGAGGCGGGGCACACCACCGTCGACTTCGTCATCGTGGCCTCGGGACCGAACGGTGCCAGCCCCCACCACGAGGTCTCCGACCGGGTGATCCGGGCCGGCGACCCGGTGGTCGTCGACATCGGCGGCACCACGCAGGACGGCTACTGCTCCGACTCCACCCGCACCTACGCGGTCGGAGAACCGCCCGCGGAGTTCCGCGAGATGTACGAGGTGCTGCGGCGTGCCCAGCACGCCCAGACCGACGCCGTCCGCCCCGGGATCACCGCCGAGGGACTCGACGCGGTCGGGCGGGACATCATCGCCGCGGCCGGCTACGGCGAGCACTTCATCCACCGCACCGGGCACGGCATCGGGCTGGAGACGCACGAGGAGCCGTACATCGTCGCGGGCAGCCATCGGCCGCTGGAGCCGGGCATGGCCTTCTCCGTGGAACCCGGGATCTACCTCCCGGACCGCTTCGGCGCCCGGATCGAGGACATCGCCGTCTGCACGCCCGAGGGCGGAGAGCGGCTCAACCAGACCTCGCGCGACCTGGTCGTCCTGTCTGTTTAGTCCCATGTGTTGACTCCCGGTACGGCAGGGGGTATTCCGTACACGCGACGGTGTGCGCGGCGCGTTCGCCGGGCGCGGCGCACACCCCGCGTCAAGGGCCCAGCAGGAAGCGGCAGTCGGGGGGCCGGCGTGTTCGACGACGAGCATGACTTCGGGGTGCGGCAGTGGACGGTCGGCGGCACGACCGTGGTGGAACTGACCGGGGAGCTCGACCTGTGCGCCGGCGCGCCGGCGGCCGCGCGCCTGGACGCGGTCACCGGCGGAGCGCGGCCCGACGTCGTGGTGGACCTGCGCGGGGTGAGCTTCATCGACTGCAGCGGCCTGTCGGTGCTGATCCGGGCGCGCAAGCGGACCCTCGACCGCGGTGGCCGGTTCGGCATCGTCGGCGGCAGCCCCTGCGTGCTGCGGCTGTTGCGGCTGACCCGGACGATCCGGGTCTTCACCGTCCACGACGACCTGGCCTCCGCGCTGGGCGGGGCAGGTGCCCCCGACCCGCCCGCGGCGGACGGCGCCATAGCGTGAGCTCAGCGGGGCAGCGGCGCCAGCACGATCCAGACCTGGCCGCGGTCGAAGTTCACCGGCTGCCCGCCGGGCGTGGTGAACCGCGTACCCGCCGCCGCGTCGGGCCGTGACCATGTGGCGTCGTACGCCTTGCCGTCCCGCAGCACCTCCGCCCGCCCGGTGCCCACGGTCTCGCTGTACGGGGAGGTGTTCCCCCAGCGGTCGTGGAAGTCGGAGGGGCGCACTGTGACGTACTGGACGACCACCGTGGGCGCGCCGAGCCTGCCGCCGTCGGTCGTGGTGGCCGGGTCGCCGTCGAACGAGACCAGCCAGCGGTCGCCCTCGGCCGACCAGTGCAGGCCCACCGAGCCGTTCGGGTAGCGCACGGTGCGGTCGCGCTCGGGGGTGCCGCCGGGCGGCGCGTCGCCGAAGCGGAAGCCTATGTCGCGGGCGGCTGCGGCGTCCGGAGCCGCGGCGAGGAGCCGGTCCGGAGCCGCGTACAGGTTGTGCGGGGCGGGGCGCGAACCGTCGCGCGCGTAGGCTCCGGGCGCGCGGGCCGGGGAGACGTCGTACACCGGCGCCGCCGCGACCACCGGCAGCAGCCTGGACTGCGCCCCGGAGAAGGCGAGGGCCGGGCTGCCGAACTGGCGCAGCAGTTCCAGATCCGACTCGCGGGCGCTGCGCACCGGACCCACCCGGTCGGGCAGTTGGGAGGAGAAGACGGCGAGCAGACGGGTGAGGCCGGACTCCACCTGCTCCACATAGACCAGGTCGGCCCGCTCCAGCCCGGTGTGCGGCCGCGCGGTCCCCACGTTGTCGATCTTCACCGCGAGGACGGGCCCGCCGGTGCGCCCGGGCAGCCCGGTGAAGGGCGACCTGGCGACCGCGCTGGTGCCGGGCACCGACCCCGTCGAGGTGGAGGCGGGCCCGCCGGGCGTCCGCTCGGGACCGCCGCAGCCCCGGCTGACCAGGAACACCGCGAACACCGCCAGCACGACCAGCATCGCCGCTCTCGCGGGACGTCCGGGTGCTCGGGCCACGACGGCCACCCCCGTGCTGCATGGTCATGCTGCCAACGGAAAAGTCAATTGCCGAGTCGCTGCGCGTCCTCCTAGTATCCGCCACATGGAGCCGGTACCCCAGACGGAGGACGCGACCGCCTTCCTCGCGGCGGACGAGGCGGTCGACCACGAGCACCCGCTGGTCCGGGCGACCGCCGCGCGCCTGCGGGCGGAGGCGCCGGATCCGTATGGCTATGCCGAGGCGGCGTACACCTTCGTCCGCGACACCATCCCGCACTCCGCCGACTCGGGGGACCCGCGCGTCACCTGGCGTGCCTCCGACGTCCTGGAACAGCGCACCGGAATCTGCCACGCCAAGGCCCACGCCCTGACGGCGCTGCTGCGCGCCGAGGGCATCCCCGCGGGGCTGTGCTACCAGCGGCTCACCGAGGACGACGGCACGGATCCCGTCCTCCACGGGCTCGTCGCCGTCAAGCCGCCCGGTCACGACCGCTGGGCCCGGCAGGACCCGCGCGGCAACAAGCCCGGTGTCGACGCCCGCTTCTCCCTCCGGGAGGAACGACTGGCCTGGGTGCCCCGCCCCGCACTCGGCGAACGCGACTATCCCGGTCTGTACGCCGCACCGCCGGCCGTCGTCCTCACCGCCCTGCGTCAGGCGGCCGACCGGGCGCACCTGTGGCGGCTGCTGCCCACCGACCTGCCGGAGCGGGAGGACCGCTGACCTCGCTCACCGCCCCGGCCGTCACCGCGCGGTCACTCCGCGGCGGCCGCACGCTCCCGGGCGGCGACGTCCTCCGCGGTGGGGGCGGTGCCGCCCAGGTGCGCGGGGAGCCACCAGTGGTCGTTCGGGCCCGACGGACGGCCGGTGTACGCGCGCTGCGCGTCCTCCAGCAGTTCCTGGACACGCAGCCGCAGTCGACGGGTCAGCGCGCCCGGCTTCTCGTCCTGGTGCGGTGTCATCTGCTCGCCCACCCGGATGGAGATGGGGAAGCCGTTGCGGCCCAGCTGGCGCGGCTGGTCCTTGGTCCACAGCCGCTGGGTGCCCCACAGGGCTACCGGCAGCAGCGGCACGCCGGCCTCCATCGCCAGGCGCGCGGCACCGGACTTGAAGGACTTGAGGGTGAAGGACTGCGAGATGGTCGCCTCGGGGAACACACCGATGATCTCGCCCGAGCGCAGCGCCGTCAGCGCGTGCTTGTACGCGTGCATGCCCTCGGAGCGGTCCACCGGGATGTGCTTCATGGCCCGCATGAGCGGACCAGACACCTTGTGCCGGAACACCGACTCCTTGGCCATGAAACGCACCAGCCGCTTCGCCGGGAGCGCGGTCAGTCCGGCGAACACGAAGTCCAGGTAGCCGATGTGGTTGCTCACCAGCAACGCGCCGCCCTTGCGGGGCACATGCTCGGTGCCGGAGATGTCGAAGCGCAGCCCCTGCACCTTGAACATGGTGCGGGCGAAGCCGATGACGGGTGGGTAGACGAGTTCGGCCACGGCTGGGCCCCCTTCTTCGTAGGGGGTGGCCCCCGGCGGAAGTTACGCGGCCGTAGGTTTCCGGCCGCGGGCTGATCGTGCCCCGTAAACGGGTGCCGTGTCATCCCGCGTGCCCGTCGGGCGGCGAGATTCTCGTCACGTCACCCGGTCGTACGACGTACCAGCAGGTACATCTCGCATCCGAGGCAGTAGCCGAACACCGCGTTGAGGAAGGCCGCCGCGAGCGCGCAGGCCGTCGCCGCCAGGCCCAGCCAGGCGAGGCCCGCGGCGTAGCCGGCGAGCCCGACGAGCGCGAACGCCAGGCCCACCGCCTGCGCGAAGCGCGGCGGGGCCGGGTCCTCGGTCTCCGCCGGCGGCCCCAGCCGGGGCCGTACCGCCACCCGGTACAGCAGTCCGTACGGTGAGTTCTGCACCCCCGCGGCGGCGCCCACCGCGAAGACCAGTGCCTGGACGGCCAGCAGCCAGGCGCTGCCGGTCACGAGGACGACGGCCAGCACCACACTGGTAAGGCTTGCGCCGAAGCGCGGTCCACGGGCATCAATGGCGTGAGGGCTCATGGGGCCATGATTCCGGAACGGACGCCGTCCGGACCCCCTGGAATCATGGCGGTCCTGTGAACGCTGCTATGGCAGGGAGGAGGCCGGAATTGACGGGACTGGTGGTGTGCGTCGCCGTGCTCGCGGTGGCGGGGATCCTCGGCATGCTCCACAAGCGCAGGGACGGAAGGGTGAGAGTGCGGGACAAGGACGCGGCGCAGCAGCTGACGGCGGGTGAGATCGGCGCGGAACTCGGTGAGCGGGCCACGCTCCTCCAGTTCTCCACCACCTTCTGCGCGCCCTGCCGGGCCACCCGCCGCACCCTCGGCGAGGTGGCGGGCATGGTCGACGGGGTGCGGCACGTGGAGATCGACGCGGAGGCCCACCTCGACCTGGTCCGCCGGCTGGGCATCCTCAGGACGCCGACCGTGCTCGTGCTCGACGCCCGCGGCACCGTCGTGCGGCGTGCGTCGGGCCAGCCGCGCAAGGCCGACGTCATCGCGGCGCTCGGCGCGGCCGTGTGACCGGCGCCCGGTGTATGACCCCGGTCCCACCTGCCGGGGCGCCCTTGACGTGGCCCCGCTCCGATCGTCAGCCTGACGCCATGTCGCGGGACCTCCTTCTGTACTCCCGCTTCGACGTCGACCTCGGCCGGCACGCGAGCGCGCGCTGTCACGACCGTTGAGTGCCCCAGACCCCGCACCCATCCGGCTCGACAGCACGACGAAGGACAACTCCATGACCGTCTCGCCCGACCTCGGCACGCCGGCCGCCACCTCCTCGGGCATCGTGCCCACCTCGATCCCCGCACCCGCGCCGGTCCCGCTGCCCGCGCCGCCCGCGGTGACCGCACCCTTCGAATCGACCGCCTTCCGTGCCGTCTTCCGCCGGCACGCCGCCGGGGTCGCGGTCATCACCGCGGCCGGTGCCCGGCCCGCGGGCTTCACCGCCACCTCCCTCACCTCCGTCTCCGCCGATCCGCCGCTGCTCTCCTTCGGGATCAGCAGCACCGGCTCCGCCTGGCCCACCATCGCGGACGCCGCCCACGTGGGCGTCCACATCCTCGGCGAGCATCAGGAGGACGTGGCCGCCACCTTCGCGCGCAGCGGCGCCGACCGCTTCGCGCCGCCCACCGCGTGGGGACCCGGCCCGTACGGAGTACCGCTCCTGGAGGACGTCCACGTGTGGCTGGTCGCCCGCGTGCTCGCCCGCATACCCGCCGGCGACCACCGCATCGTCGTCGCCCAGGCCGTGGCGGGTGCCCCAGGGGGCGACGCGGACCGCCCGCTGCTCTACCACCACGGCCGGTACAACGCGCTGCGCCACTGAGCCGCACACCGGTCTCCCGACCGGGCTCCGGGTCGTCAAGGTCACAACGCGCCGCCCTTGCCCGGGGGCGACCCGGGGGCTCTACTGGTGAGTAATATTTCTGCCGGGGCGCCGTGCGTCCCGACGGGGAGCCGCCGTCGAAGGCGCCTATGCTGCCTTCACAAGGCCAGTTGACGTACCCATGCAGCAGTAGGAGACAGGCGTGAGCTTGAGGATCGTTGTCGCGGTGAAGTACGTGCCGGATGCGACGGGGGATCGTCATTTCGCGGGGGATCTGACGACGGATCGGGATGCGGTGGATGGTCTGTTGTCGGAGCTGGACGAGTATGCGGTGGAGCAGGCGTTGCAGGTCGCGGAGGCGTCGGGTGATGCCGAGGTGACGGTGGTGACGGTGGGTCCGGAGGATGCGAAGGACGCGTTGCGCAAGGCGTTGTCGATGGGGGCGGACAGGGCGGTNCATGTCGAGGACGAGGGGCTGCACGGTAGTGATGTGATGGGTACGTCGCTGGTGCTGGCCAAGGCGGTCGAGCGTGTGGGGTTCGATCTGGTGGTGACGGGGATGGCGTCGACGGATGGCACGGCGGGTGTGGTGCCGGCGTTGCTGGCGGAGCGGTTGGGTGTGCCGCAGGTGACGTTGTTGTCGCAGGTGACGG